>NZ_JBHZCN010000061.1:0-1589 GCF_042755465.1 Kitasatospora sp. NPDC059160
GCCACCCGTCCGCCACCACCGCGACCTGTACCGCCCCCCGGTAACCCCGTGCGGGGGCGCCGTCGCAACCGCCCGGCGCCCCCTCACGGGAGTCGGTCGGCGGGGCCGGGGCCGCGTGGGCGGGCCCGGGCGCTCCGGCCGGATCAGGCCTCGGCGGTGCCGGCGGTGGCGGCGGTGGCGAAGGCGGCGGCGACCACCGGCGCCACCAGGTCGACCTGCCACTGCCGGGCGCCGAGCCGGCGCAGCACGGCGGCCACGCCGTCGCCGCTCAGGTCGGCCGGCGGCTCCCAGGAGACCCGGCGCACCAGGTCCGGGGTGATCAGGTTCTCGGCGGGCAGGTGGTGGCGCTCGGCCAGCTCGCTGACCGCGGCGCGGGCACCGGAGAGCCGGGCGGCCGCGACCGGGTCCTTCTCCGCCCAGGCCCGCGGCGGCGGCGGCCCGTCGTGCGGGGCGGCGGCCGGCGGCAGCTGGTTCTCCGGGACCTCCCGGCCGCGCTGCACGGCCGCCAGCCACTGGTCCAGCTGGCGCCGGTGCAGCCGCGGGCCGAAGCCCTGGACGGCCTGCAGCGCGGCGATGTTCAGCGGCATGGCCAGCGCGGCGTTGACGATCGCGGCGTCCGAGAGCACCCGGCCCGGGGAGACGTCGCGCTCCTGGGCCATCCGGTCGCGGGTCAGCCACAGCTCGCGCACCACGGCCAGCTGGCGGCGCCGGCGGACCTTGTGCAGCTGCGAGGTGCGCCGCCACGGGTCGGTGCGCGGGGCGGGGCGGGGCGCGGCCGCGATCGCGGCGAACTCCTCCAGGGCCCAGTCCAGCTTGCCCTGGGCGTCCAGCTCCTGTTCGAGTGCGTCGCGCAGCTCGACCAGCACCTCGACGTCCAGAGCGGCGTAGCGCAGCCACGGCTCGGGCAGCGGGCGGGTGGACCAGTCGACCGCCGAGTGCTCCTTGGCCAGGCTCAGCCCGAGCACGTTCTCGGTCATCGGCCCCAGGCCGACCCGGGCGAAGCCGGCGATCCGCCCGGCCAGCTCGGTGTCGAACAGCCGGGCCGGTCTCATGCCCACCTCGGCGAGGCAGGGGAGGTCCTGGGTGGCGGCGTGCACCACCCACTCGGCGTCCGCGATGGCGGCGCCCAGTCCGCTCAGGTCGGGGCAGGCGATCGGGTCGATCAGCGCGGAGCCGGCGCCCGCGCGGCGCAGCTGGATGAGGTACGCCCGTTGCCCGTAGCGGTAGCCGGAGGCGCGCTCGGCGTCGACGGCGACAGGTCCGGTGCCCGCGGCGAAGGCGGCGACGACGGCGGCCAGCGCCTGCTCGTCCGCCACGACGGGCGGGATCCCCTCCTTCGGTTCGAGGAGCGGGACCGGGGCTGCTTCTTCTGGGATGGCTGCTACGGCGTCGGTCACCTACCAAGGGTACGACGGTCACCGGAACTGGGAGTGTTGTCGGACTGGTCAGACTGCTGATCGCCCGCCCGCCGGGTCACCCACCGGGCCGCCCGACCGGCTGCCCGGGCGCCCGGCTGACGGACCGCCGGGCCCGGAGCCCCGGGTGCCGCCGGACGGGCGTGCGGCGGCCCAGGAGGAACGTTCCTCCTG
>NZ_JBHZCN010000061.1:1599-4799 GCF_042755465.1 Kitasatospora sp. NPDC059160
TCCTGCTCCCGGGGCCCGGCTGTGTCTCCCCGGGGGCCGCGGCCCTGGGTTCGCGGAGTGGGGTGTTTGCTGCACGCAAGGAGGAACGTTCCTCCTGGGCCGCCGACGGTTCGCGGAGCGGTTTCGGCCCCGGCCGGCTCAGTGGATGATGCCGGTGCGCAGCGCGACCGCGACCATCCCGGCGCGGTCGCCGGTGCCGAGCTTGCGGGCGATCCGGGCCAGGTGGCTCTTCACGGTGAGCGCGGACAGGCCCATCGCGACGCCGATCGCCTTGTTCGACTGGCCCTCGGCGACCAGCCGCAGCACCTCGACCTCGCGGCCGGACAGCTCGCGGTAGGCGGTCTGCTGCGGGCCCGGCGCTCCGGGGGCACCCGGTGCGCCCGGGGCACCGGCGGCACCCGGCATGCCCGGCATTCCGGGGCGGCGCATCCGGCCGGCCAGCCCGGCGGCGCCGAGCGGCAGGCCCGGGCGGCCGGGCATCGCGACGTTGGTGCGGGTGCCGGTGACCACGTAACCCTTGACGCCGCCCGCGAGCGCGCTGCGGACCGCGCCGATGTCGTCGGCGGCGGACAGGGCCAGGCCGTTGGGCCAGCCCGCGGCGCGGGTCTCGGCGAGGATGGTGAGTCCGGAGCCGTCCGGCAGGTGGACGTCGGCGACGCAGATGTCGCGCGGGGTGGAGACCCGGGGGCGGGCCTCGGCGATCGAGGACACCTCGATCACGTCGCGGACGCCGAGCGCCCAGAGGTGGCGGGTGACGGTGTTTCGGACGCGGGGATCGGCGATGACCACCATGGCGGTGGGCTTGGTCGGGCGGTAGGCGACCACGTTTGCGGGGTGCTCAAGAAGGACCGACACCAGGCCTCCTGCGGGGAGTGGCGGACGGAACCCCGAGGGGGCGGTCGGAGTGTTCCGCGTTCGGAAAGGGTCACAGTCTGCTTCGGCAGCTACCGTGCCCGGCTTTAGCGAAAGATCACGATCTAGTGAGTAACAATACGGACAAATCGCGCATATGACTGATGCGACATGCCTGGAATTCGTACAAAATCGATCAGATCCATGACAGATCGATCGACTTTGAGCAGGTAATTGACGCAGAGCAGGGCCGAAGCCACACTCCGTCAGTCCTGGGGGTGGCATCGGGGCGGACGGTGCCGTCCGGCCCGGACGCCACCCTTCAGTGCGACCGGGGGCGTCGCCGGGCGGGCATCGGGACCACTCCACCGAGTGACGTGACCTCGGCCGGCGGCGGGGACGGGTTGGCCGGCGGCAGTCCGGCGCTGATGCAGAGCAGGTCGCCCCAGGCCGCCAGGTGCCGCTCGAACCGGCCGTCGGCCGGCGTCCAGGAGGCCCGGATCTCGATCTCGGTCGCCGCGGGGCGGTCCGCCAGGCCGCCGAAGTACTGCGAGGCGCAGCGGGTCACCGTGCCGGACGGCTCCGCGTACCCGGCGCCGTGCGCCTGCAGCGCGTCCAGCAGCCAGGCCCAGCCGACCTCGGAGAGCAGCGGGTCGCCGGCCATCTCCGGCTCCAGCTCCGCCCGGGTCATCGTGACCACCCGGAACTCCCCGTTCCAGGCCTCCTGCCCGGCCGGGTCGTACAGCAGGACCAGCCGGCCGTCGGCCAGCTCCTCGTCGTCCACCTCCACGGTGGCGGTCAGCGCGAAGGCGTACGGGGCCAGCCGGCGCGGGGCCGGCGCGGGGGAGAGCTGGAGCTCCGGCCGCAGCCGGGCCCCGTCGAGGGCCTCCACGGCGGCCCGGAACTCGCTCGGCGCCCCCTCCCGACCCGTTCCGCCACCTGTTCCGCCACCTTGCGCGGGGTGCCCGCCGACCGCTGCCATGACCCGAAGACTAGGTCGAAGACCGGGGTTATCGCCGCAACTTCCGTCCGAGCGGCGTGCCGGAACGGCAAACCCGGCCAGATCTTGGAGGAACCGACGAGACCACCCGGGAAGGGTGCCCCCGGGCGCGTGCGAAGATTTGACCCGTGAGCGAGACTACGGCAGACCCGACGGCGGCCACCCCCGACGGCCGAAGCACCCCCGCGCGCCGCGGCGCCGCGCACGACTCCGCGTTCCTGCGCGCCTGCCGGCACGAGCCGGTGCCGCACACGCCGGTGTGGTTCATGCGCCAGGCGGGCCGCTCGCTGCCCGAATACCTGAAGGTCCGCGAGGGCATCCCCATGCTGGAGTCCTGCATGCGGCCCGAGCTGGTCAAGGAGATCACCCTCCAGCCGGTGCGCCGGCACAAGGTGGACGCGGCGATCTTCTTCAGCGACATCGTGGTGCCGCTCAAGGCCGTCGGCATCGACGTGGACATCAAGCCCGGCATCGGCCCGGTCATCGCCGACCCGATCCGCACCTTCGAGGACCTCAACCGGCTGCGCCCGCTGGAGCCCGACGACGTCCCCTACGTCACCGAGGCCGTCGGCCTGCTGGTCGACGAGCTCGGCGGGACCCCGCTGATCGGCTTCGCGGGCGCGCCGTACACGCTCGCCAGCTACCTGATCGAGGGCGGGCCCTCCAAGAACCACGAGAACACCAAGGCCATGATGTACGGGCAGCCCGAGCTCTGGGCCGCCCTGCTGGACCGCCTCGCCGACATCACCTCCGCCTTCCTCAAGGTGCAGATCGAGGCCGGCGCCTCCGCGGTCCAGCTGTTCGACTCCTGGGTCGGCGCGCTCGCCCCGGACGACTACCGCCGCTCGGTGATGCCCGCCAGCACCAAGGTCTTCGACGCCGTCGCCCACTACGGGGTGCCGCGGATCCACTTCGGCGTCGGCACCGGCGAGCTGCTCGGGCTGATGGGCCAGGCCGGCGCGGACATCGTCGGCGTCGACTGGCGGGTGCCGCTGAACGTCGCCGCCGAGCGGGTCGGCGCGGGCAAGGCCCTCCAGGGCAACCTCGACCCGGCGGTGCTGTACGCGCCCACCAAGGTCGTCGAGACCAAGGCCCGCGAGGTGCTGCACGCCGCCCAGGCGCTCGGCACCAGCGGCCACATCTTCAACCTCGGCCACGGCGTGATGCCGTCCATGGACCCGGACGCGCTCAGCCGCCTGGTCGCCTTCGTGCACGAGGCCAGCGCGCGCTGACGCCCCGCGGCGGGGGGGGGGCCCCGGGGGGGGGGGGGGCCCCCCCCCCCCGCCGCAAGCCGACCCAAACACCCCGGGGCCTGGGGAGTGGCCGGCGCCGGGGGGGCCGGCCGGGG
>NZ_JBHZCN010000061.1:4809-22238 GCF_042755465.1 Kitasatospora sp. NPDC059160
GGTGTGTGGCCTCCCTGGCCCCCGCCCGCGACCCGCCGGGTGGCCGCCTGGGGCCCGGCGGCCCGCGGCCGCGCCCCCCGGGGGGGGGGGCCCCCCGGGGTGGGGGGGCCCCCGCCGCCGTGCGTCATTCCCCGGAAGCCCCGGGGTGCTCGGGCTCCTCGGGGTGCTCGGGCTCCTCGGGCCGGACGACCGGCCGTGCGCGGGTCCGGCGCCAGTACCGGTAGAGCAGCGCCCCCGGGACCCCGAGCACCAGCAGGAACGGCGCCACCGCGGCCAGCGCCACCACCAGCGCGGTCCCGATCGCGACCAGCACGTGCCAGCCGCCGCCCAGCGCCGAACCCACCGATTCGCCGAAGCCCTTCCCCCCGGCCGCCGTCGGCGTCGGGGTCGGCGTGGGGGCCACCGCCTCCCGGTGGACGTCCAGGGTGACGGTCGAGTACGAGGTCCGGGCGGCCAGCTCCTTCTGCTGCTTCTGCAAGGACTCCAGGTCCGCCTCCCGGCGGCTCAACTCGCCCTCCAGCGAGGTGATGTCGCTCAGCGTCTTGGCCTGGGCCATCAGCGCCCGCACCCGGTCCACGCTCGCCTGCTGGGTCTGCACCCGGCTCGCCACGTCCGCGACCTGCTGGGTCAGGTCGTCCGCCTGGCTCTTGCGCGAGACCACCCGGCCCAGGGCGGCCAGCTGGTCCAGGGTCTGCTGGTAGGCGGCGGACGGGATCCGCAGCGTCAACTGGCCGTACTCGTCCGCACCGCCGCCGTTGACCGACTCGCCGCCCACATAACCGCCCGACGCGGTCGTCAACTCCCGCGCCCTGCCCAGGACCTGCCCGACGTCCTTGGTGGTCAGCGAGAGCTGCGCGGTGTACGAGATCAGCCGGGCGTCCGCGGCCGGAGTGACCCCGGCGGCCGCCGGCGCCCCGGAGGGCTGCCCGCCCGCCGGGGCGGGAGCGGCCGGCGCGGCCGCCCCACCGGCCGCCTTCGCCGGCGCTCCCGCCGAGTCGTTCCGCCCCGATTCCCCGCCGCCGCTCGCACTGCAACCCCCGGCCAGCAGCACCGCGGCGGCCACCGCCACCACCGGCACCCCGGCCCTCGCCCGTCGTCCCATTCCCCGGCCCCTCCCCAAGTCCGCTGGCATTTCCTGCCATTGGACGCAAGAGCCTGCCCGACGGACCCGCCCGGCAGATCGCAGGTCCATCACAGCTCGGCCCCGGGACGGACACGACCCACCGGAGTGCTCCATCCCGCAGGTTCGCCATGACCGGCTCTGTGGCACACGGCTTGTGTGGCCCGCAGGCAGCGCCGCAGAACTCGCTATCTTGGAGTTATGAGCGAGCTGCCGGACTGGATGTACGCGCCCAGAGTCGAGGGTTGGATCGCTGACGACCTCGACCACCTGCCGCAGGCGCCGCGGCACACCGAGCTGATCGACGGAGCCCTGGTCTTCATGATGTCCCCGCAGCGCACTTGGCACAGTTGGGTCGTATCGGGCCTGAACGCGGCGCTGGAAGGCCTCGTGCCGGATGGATTGTGGCCGGAGCGCGAGATCACGATCAAGCTCGACCGCACCAACCGCCCGGAACCAGATGTGATGGTCGTGAGCGCCGAGCCCGACCCCACTCGCACGTGGTACGAGCCGACCGAGGTGGTACTGGTCGTTGAGGTGGTCTCTCCGGAGTCCGCCCAACGCGACCGCGAGGTCAAGTTCCGGAAGTACGCCAAGGCCGGAATTCGGCACTATTGGATCGTCGAGGAGGAGGACGGTCTGCCGGTCGTGCACGTCTACGAGCTGGATCCAGCGGCAAGTGCCTACGCGCCGGCCGGGATCTTCCGGGGCAAGCTGGAGCGGCCGGTGCCGTTCCCGACCGTCATCGATCTCGACAGGTTCGTGTCCCGGCGGAAGCGTGCAGCGGATTGAGGCATCCGTGTAAAGACCTGCGAGACTGCGAGGCATGTCGGATGCACAGGTCGTCGTCGTCGGTGGTGGGATCGCGGGGCTGGCTGCGGCCGCCTTCCTGAGCGGGGCGGCCGGGGGGCCGGCGCGGGCGCGGGTGACACTGCTGGAGGCGTCGGGGCGGGTCGGCGGGAAGCTGTGGGGCGGCGAGGTCGGCGGGGTCCGGGTGGACCTCGGGGCCGAGTCGGTGCTGGCGCGGCGGCCGGAGGCCGTGGACCTGGCCCGGGCCGTCGGGCTGGGGGCGGAGCTGGAGCCGCCGACCGGCGCCAAGGCGGCGATCTGGACCAGGGGCGCGCTGCGGCCGCTGCCGGGCGGGCAGGTGATGGGCGTCCCGGGCGACCTGGAGGCGCTGGCCGCCTCCGGGGTGCTGAGCGCCGAGGGGCTGGAGCGGGCCCGGCACGAGCGGGCCGGCGAGGTCGGGGCGGACGTCGCGATCGGCCGCTACGTCGCCGACCGGCTCGGCCAGGAGGTGGTGGACCGGCTGGTGGAGCCGCTGCTGGGAGGCGTCTACGCCGGTCGCGCCGAGGAGATCTCGCTGCGCGCCGCCGTGCCGCAGCTGCTGCCGATCGCCCGGAGCGGCGGCTCGCTGGTCGAGGGGGTGCACGCGCTGGCGTCCCGGCCGCAGGCGGTCGGCACCCCGGTGTTCCAGGGGCTGCGCGGCGGCCTCGGCACCCTGCCGGGGGCGGTGGCCGCGGCCTGTGTGAAGGCGGGCGTGGACCTGCGCACCGACACCCCGGTGGAGGAGCTGCGCCGCACCCCCGAGGGCTGGCGGGTGGTGGCCGGCGGCGAGGTGCTGACCGCCGACGCCGTGGTGCTGGCCGTCCCGGCGCCGGCCGCGGCCCGGCTGCTGCGGGCGGACGCCCCGGCGGCGGCCGCCGAGCTGGACGCCGTCGAGTACGCGGGCATGGCCCTGGTGACCCTGGCGTTCCGCCGCGCCGACCTGCCCGAGCCGCCGGCCGGCAGCGGCTTCCTGGTACCGCCGGTGGACGGCCGCCGGATCAAGGCCTCGACCTTCTCCTCCAACAAGTGGGGCTGGCTGCAGCGTTCCGCCCCGGACGCCTTCCTGCTGCGCACCTCGCTGGGCCGCCACCGCGAGGACGAGGTGCTGGAGCTGCCGGACGAGGAGCTGGTGGCCCGCTCGCTGGCGGACCTGGCGGAGGCGGTCGGCCTGACCGCCCGGCCGTACGACACCTTCGTGTCGCGTTTCACGGCGGGCCTGCCGCAGTACCCGGTGGGCCACCCGGACCGGGTGGCCCGGGTGCGGGCGTCGGTGCGGGCGGTGGGCGGCCTGGCGCTGTGCGGCGCCGCGTACGACGGGGTGGGGATCCCGGCCTGCATCGCTTCGGCGGCCGCCGCCGCGGCGGCCGTCGGTGAGCACATCGACGAACGGTTGACCCCGACGACCGGGGACGGTTCCACGGAGAGGACAATGGGCGCATGACTGAGAGCGTTGAGCGGGAGCCCGAGCAGCGGCCCGAGAAGAAGAAGGCGCGCGACCTGAACCAGGTCATCCGCTACACCATGTGGTCGGTGTTCAAGCTCAAGGGCGCCCTGCCCGAGGACCGCACCGCCCTCGCCGCCGAGGTGGACGAGCTGTTCGCGCAGCTGGACGCCAAGGACGTGACGATCCGCGGCACCTACGACGTCTCCGGGCTGCGCGCGGACGCCGACCTGATGGTCTGGTGGCACGCCGAGGACTCGGACGACCTCCAGGAGGCGTACAACCGCTTCCGCCGCACCGGCCTGGGCCGCCAGCTGGAGCCGGTCTGGTCGAACATGGCCCTGCACCGCCCGGCCGAGTTCAACAAGTCGCACATCCCGGCCTTCCTCGCCGACGAGCGCCCGCGCGACTACGTCTGCGTCTACCCGTTCGTCCGCTCCTACGAGTGGTACCTGCTGCCGGACGCCGAGCGGCGCGCGATGCTCGCCGAGCACGGCCAGATGGCCCGCGGCTACCCGGACGTGCGGGCCAACACGGTGGCCTCGTTCGCGCTCGGCGACTACGAGTGGCTGCTCGCCTTCGAGGCGGACGAGCTGCACCGGATCGTCGACCTGATGCGCGACCTGCGCCCCTCCCGGGCCCGGCTGCACGTCCGCGAGGAGGTGCCGTTCTTCACCGGCCGCCGCAAGCCGGTGAGCGAGCTGCTGAACGGCCTGGCCTGACCCGCGCCGTACCGGAGGCCGGCTCCCCCCCGCTGGGGTGGGAGCCGGCCTCCGGCCGTTCGTCAGGGGCGCGGCCCCGCGAACTCCCGCAGGACGGCGTTGTAGCGGGTGCCGAGGTCGACCCGGGTGACGTCGGAGAAGCGGAACTTCGTCGGCTTCGGGCGCCAGCGCGCCTCGGGGTCGACCTCGTGCAGCCGCAGCGAGGCGGGGCGCACGGCGGTGACGGCGCCGACCCAGCAGGAGTCCGGGGCGTTCCGCTCGGTGTGCAGCGCGATCATGCCGTACTCCGCACAGGCGGTGGCGAGCAGCCCCGGCAGGTCGTCCAGCGGCAGTTCGGCGCCCGGCGGCCGGACGGGCCACCGGCCCCGGCGGCGCAGCACCCGCACGGTCAGGGTGTCGGGGCCGCCGAGGTCGCGGACCTTGCGCAGGTCGGTGGTGCGCACGGCCGTCCAGCCGTCGAGGTGGTGGTCGGTGCACGCGGCGAGCAGCGTCCAGACCGGGCCGGTGCCGAGGACGAAGCCCTCCAGCTCGTCCGCGCCGGGGATCGAGCGGCGCAGCCGGACCGGCCGGCCTTCGCGGTGGGCGCGGTCGAGTGCGGCGCGGTGCTGGTCGTCCATGGGGCGGAGTCTGCCCCGGTCAGGGCCGTCGGCGCAGCCGGTTTTCAGCCGCGGTGCGGGCGCAGGGCGGCGCGCAGCCGGGCGTCGGGGAGCACGGCGGGGCCGTTCATGGCGACGGCGGTGAGCAGTTCGCGCTCCTCGTCGTCGGCGAGGCCGTGCTGGCGGGCCGGGCGGACCTCGCGCAGCACCTCCTGGCCGATCGGGGAGGCCCAGCGGGTGTACGGGTAGACGTCGACCCGGGCCATCAGCAGGGTGCCCGCGGTGAGCACCAGCGGCAGCGAGAACCAGGCGATCGGGGCGAGGGTGTCACCGCCGGTGAAGCCGCTGAGCGAGACCGCGGCGGCGAGCAGCACCACCGTCAGCAGCATCGCGTGCCGGACCTGGCGCACCACCACCACGGTGTTGCGCTGGACCAGGGCCGGGGTGGCCAGGCCGGCCAGCGCCAGCCGGGCGCCGATCTCCAGCACGGTGGGGTGCTCGCCCATCGCCCGGCGCAGCTCGTCGGTGCGGCACTGGCCCTCGGGGCCGACGGTGGCGACGACCGCCCGTTCCAGCCGGCTGCGGCCCCTGGGGTCGACCACGGTGGTCCAGCCGGTGTGGGCGAGGTGCAGACGGCCGCGGCCGGCCATCAGGACGAGGGCGAGCTCCACCACCCGGTCCGGGCCGCCGGCCAGGTAGGCCGTCTCGTACAGTCCGATGCCGACGGCTTCCGGCGGGCGCCGCCCGTCCTGGTCGGCGAGGGCATCGGCGGTGGCGGTCATCCGCACCAGCCGGAGGCAGGACAGCACCGCCGCGACACAGGCCGGTATCAGGAACAGCAACCACATGGGCTTGTTCTATGCCTGGGGCCCCGGCGCGGGGAACGGCTTCCCGGGGCGCGATACCGAACTGTGACGTCAGGAGCCGCCGCAGCTGCTCCCGCAACTGGACGAGGAGCCGCAGCTGGAGGACGAACCGCAGCTCGACGAGGAGCCGCAGCTGGAGTGCGAGGAGCCGCCGCACGAGGAGTGGTGCGAGGAGCTGCCGCACGAGGAGTGGTGGTGGGTGGAGCCGGAGTCGGAGGAGCCGCAGGAGGCGGTGGAGGCGGCGCCGCAGGAGGACCCGCCGGACGAGGAGGTACCGGACGAGGATCCGCCCGAGGAGAAGAAGGAGGAGGACGAGGCCGCCTGGGCCTGTCGCACCGCCTCGTCCTCGGCCGCCGCGGCCAGCATCGCGGCCTCCAGCTCCTGGTCGTCCAGCGCGGCCGCGGCCAGTCCGCCGAGGGCGACCGCGCCCAGCATCGCGCCGCCCGTCAGCCGGGGGGAGACGCCGGAGCCGGGCGTCCACGGGGTGCTGCCCTGCATCAGCGCGAGCTGGCGGTGCCCGGCCGGGGTGACCCGGCCGTCGGCGGGGAGGGTGGCGAGCAGGGCGACGGCGCCGAGGAGCAGCAAGAGGCCCGGGTACCAGAGGTTGGGGCGGTCGTAGAGGGCGTCGTTGTCGTCCAGCAGCAGGGCGAGCCCGGCGAAGACCACGACGTCGAGCATCGCCAGCCAGAGCAGCCGCCGTGCGACGCGGGCCCGGTGCAGCCGTTCCGGGCGGCGCATCAGGCCGCGGTCGGCGAGCCGGTCGCCGATCTCCTGGACGGCGGCGGAGCGCATCACCGTGCGGCGCAGGGTGCCGAGTTCCCGGCTGCCGGTCGAGCCGACGGCGTCGTGCACGGCCTGGTCGACCGCGTCGTACGGGCGGGCGCCGGTGAGGGTGACCAGTCCGGCGCGGTTGATCACGACCTGTTCGCCGAGGTGCATCCGGACCAGCGCGGTGTCGAAGACCCGGCCCGGGCCGCCTGCCAGGAAGGCGGTGTCCAGCAGCGGCAGGCCGCGGCCGGGCAGGCCCTGCGGGTGGGGCACGTGGCGGACCCGCTGCCTGGCCTGGGAGGCGTACAGCGCGGCCGCGACCAGCAGGAGGGCCGGGATCAGGAAGTAGCTGTTGTGCCACATGGGCGGTTCCCCCGATTGAGACGTCGGATCAGTGGCCGCGCAGGGCCCGGCGCAGCCTGGCGAGCGGGCCGGGCGGCGGTTGGGGCGCCGGGTGGAGCCACTGCTCCAGGGCGCGGCGGTGGTCGGCGGCGGACGGGCCGCCGTCGGTGAGCACCCACGCGGCGAAGGCCCGGGCGTCGGCGTGGTAGCCGCCGGTCTGCGGGTGGGTGCGGGCGTAGGCGAGGAAGAGCGGCCCGTACCGTGCCCCGAGCAGGCGGGGCAGGTCGGGGGCGACCTTCGCGGTGGTGTCGCGCCGCTTGGCGGCGAGGCCGGTGGACTGGGCGCGGACCTGGTCCGGGTCGAAGCCGGGCGGGACGGGCCCGCCGGCCACCAGGGCGGCCAGCAGTTCCGTCTGGCGCCGGGCCAGGCGCTCCCGGGGGGTGCCGGTCGCGTCCTCGGCGCCGGCGCCCCCCTTCGGCTCGACGGGGTTCAGGTCGGGCGTCATCGGGTGCTCCCCTCCAGCACCCGACGGATGGCGTCCAGTTCACCGGCCAGTTCGGAGGGCGGCGGGAAGTCGGCGTCCCGTTCCAGCAGGACGCCGGGCGGTTCGACCCGCGCGCAGAGTTCGGCCAGGACCTCCAGCACCGGTTCGGTGACGGGGTGGGCGTGGGTGTCGTGCCACACGCCGTCGACCAGGGTGCCGCCGGCGACGTGCACGTAGGCGAGCGCCTCCAGCGGCAGGCGGTCGAGCTCGGCGGCCGGGTCGGTGCCGAGGTTGACCCGGTTGGTGTGCAGGTTGGCCACGTCGATCAGCAGTCGGACGCCGGTCCGCGCGACGAGTTCGGCGAGGAACTCGCCCTCGGTGAACTCGTCGTCGGGCCAGGCGAGTTGGGCGGCGATGTTCTCCAGGGCGAGCGGCACCGGCAGCTGGTCCTGGGCGATCCGGACGTTCTCGGCGATCACCCGCAGGGAGTCCCGGGTGCGCGGGACGGGCAGCAGGTGGCCGGCCTCCAGGGCGCCGGCCCGGACGAAGGCCAGGTGCTCGGTGACCAGGGGGGAGCCGAGCGCGAGGGCCGTTCCGGCGAGCCTGCCGAGCCGGCCGGGGTCGGGCCGGTCGGCGCCGCCGAGGCCGAGGCCGACGCCGTGCGGGACGACGGTGACGCCGCGTTCGCGCAGGACGGTGAGCGAGGTGGGCAGGTGGTCGGCGCAGACGTTCTCGGCGACCACTTCGACCCAGTCCAGGCCGGGCTGGCGCTCGACCACGGTGTCGATCTCGCTGCGCCAGCCGAGGCCGACGCCGAGCCGGGGCACGGTGGTGGCCGTCGCGGTGGTCTCCGTCGTGGCGGTGTCCACTGTGGAGGCGGTGGAGCCGGGCAGGTCCAGGGCAGGGGAGGTCATCGGTTCGCCCCCTTCGGAGGGCTGGGTGGGGAGGCCGTCGGGCGGTGCGGGCGTCGTCGCCAGGACCGCGCGGCCGTGTTGCTGAGGATGTCCCCGGGCGGGGTGGCTGCCAAGCCTCACCCGGTCTTCTCAGAGCATTATTTGAGCCTTGCCGTTCAGGTGCGCGAGGATTCCGGCCCGGAGTCCGGGGCGAATCCGCGGACGGACGGCCCGGTGGCGGGGAAATACGGAGGCGGCGGCGGACGGGCGCGGATAGCGTGCGCATCGATGACTGAGACCGAACTGACGATCCGAGACTTCCGCCCCGCCGACGCCGAGGCGGTGACCGCCGCCCACCGGGCCGGCCGCGAACACCTGGTGATGAGCGCCGAGGCGCTGCTCTGGATGAACTCCCGGACGAATCCCGAGGAGCGCTTCCGCACCTTCGTCGCCGAACTGGACGGCCGGGTGGTCGGCGCGGTGCGCTGCGGACTGGTGCTCGGGACGACGACCACCGGCGTCGGCTACGCCAACGGCAGCGTGCTGCCCGGGTTCCGGCGGCGCGGCGCGGCCACCGCGCTGCTGGCCGCGGCCGAACGGCACCTGAGCGCCCACGGGGTGGCCGAACTGCACACCTGGCTGGACGACGAGCCCGCCGCCCTGGCCTTCGGTGCCGCCCGGGGCTACCAGCCGGGGCGCGAAGCCCACTTCGGCGGGCGGGACCTGGCCCTCCCGCTGCCACAGGCACCGGTGCGGCCGGCCGGCGTCGAGCTGCGCCCGGCCACCGACTGGGCGGACGATCCGCGCCCGCTGTTCCTGGTGGAGGCGGACGCGATCCGGGACGAGCCCGGCGAGGTGGTGATGGACGCCCTGGACTACGAGGAGTGGCTGCGGGGCGACTGGGCCCGGCCGGACCTCGACCTCGGGCTGACGGTGGTCGCCGTGGTGGACGGCGAGCCGGCGGCCTTCACCATGGCGCAGACCGACGGTATGGGCCGCTACTGGTCCGCGTTCACCGCCTGCCGCCGGGAGTTCCGCGGCCGCGGGCTGGCCAAGCTGGCCAAGCTGGAGTCGCTGCGGCTCGCCGCGGCGGCCGGTCACCGCCGCGCGTACACCAGCAACGACGCCACCAACGCGCCGATGCTGGCGGTCAACGCCTGGCTGGGGTACGAGCGCTGCGCGGGGGAGCGGAAGGGGATCAAGCGCCTGGGGTGACCGGGGCGCGGGGATCCGGCCACCCCGATTTGCCGCGAAGGGGGTATTTCCGGCCACGGACGGGGACATGACCAGGGCGCACAGTTCGTGGTCGAGTCTTCCTCCGGGGGATCATATGGAGATCCTGCTCCAGGTGCTGATCGCATCGGTGCCGGCCGTGATCGGCTTCCTCGCGGCCCGTTCCCTCGCCCGCACCAGGCTGTTCCTGCGCTACGGCTTCCTGCGGGCGCTGCTGGCGCCGTACGGGCGGGTGCAGATCGTCATCCCGAGCCTGGAGGTGGCGGAGTTCGCCTTCACCTCGGACGGCTGCCAGTTGACCAGCCGCGGGCCGAAGAACGTGCTGTTCGTGCCGATGGCCGAGGCCAGGGCGATAGCGGAACTGACCGACCTGCTGCGGAAGGTCAACCGCAAGGCGACGATCGAGCTGGTGGTGGCGGGGGCGCAGGACCCGCGGATGCCGACCTTCTCGATCGGCGGGCCGGGCGTCAACTCGTACTCCGGTGGCGTGCTGGACACGGTGTTCCCGGACTTCGCGGTCGAGTACCCGGACGAGGCCCGTGCCCGCTGGGGCGGGATGACCTTCGAGGCGCTGTACAACCCGGCCGGGGAGCTGATCCGCGACCACGGCTTCATCTTCGTCACCCGCACGCCCCGGCAGGCGCCCTGCGTCGTGCTCTGCGGGGTGTTCGCCTTCGGTTCGGCGATGGCGGTGGAGGCCCTGACCTCGGCGAACCGGGGGTCCCCGCTGGCGGCGCTGTTCCGCTCGGGGGAGAAAGGATTCGTCGCGGTGGAGGGGCGGGTGATCGGGCTGGACACGGTGGACGTCACGGTCGAGGTCTGCCGGGTGCTGCCCACCCAGCGGTCCGACGTCCCGTCGGGTTTCCGGGGCGAGGTGTCCACCAGTCGTCCCGAGCCGTGAGACGATTGGTCTCGACCACGTGGTGCGAATCCGGACAGTGCGGGAGGGAACGGGGCACTAACTCCAGCTGTTCGTACAGCTTTTGCCCCATCCCTGACACAACATGGGCATAATCGCGCGCATGACGATCAACCGTGCGAACGTGAGCGCGATTGCCGAGGACCTGTACGTGTGGCTCCCCCCGAAGCGGGGCTGGGGCCTGGCCAACTGCGGCCTGCTGGCCTCGGAGACCACCGCGCTCTGGATCGACACCCCCTACGACCCCTCACTGGCCGGGGAGTTCCTGGCCGCCAGCCGGCGCCTGCTGCCGACCGGGGTCGACATCGACCGGGTGGTCGTCACCCACGCCAACGGCGACCACCTGTGGGGCGCCGGAGTGCTCCCCGACGCCGAGGTGATCGCCACCCGCGAGGCGCTGGAGCACATCCACTGGGAGCCCACCCCCCAGCAGCAGCACGCCCTGCTCACCAACAGCGACCCGGACTCCCCGCTCGGCGGCTACCTCCGCGAGCACTTCGGGGGCTTCGACTGGTCCACCACCGAGCCGGTGCACCCGGACACCGTCTTCACCGGCGAGCTGGAGCTCACGGTCGGCCGCTACCCGGTGCAGATCACCAGCCTGCCCGCCGCCCACACCGGCGGCGACCTGATGGTCCACCTGCCGCACCAGCGCGCCGTGTTCACCGGCGACGTGATCTTCTCCTCGACCCCCGAGCAACCGGGCGACCACCCCTCGCACTGGGCCGGCCCGCTGGAGAACGTCATCGGCGCCTGCGAACAGGCCCTGGACACCGGCGCGGAGATCTTCGTCCCCGGCCACGGCCCGGTGCTCGACCGCGAGGGCGTCCAGGAGCACATCGGCTACCTGGCGTACGTCCGCGAGCGCGCCCACACCCTGCACGCCGCCGGGATACCCGCGCTGGACGCCGCCCGGCGGGTGATCGCCGAGCAGCGCCACCCCGAACTCGGCCTGCCCGAGCGGCTGGTGCTCACCGTCGCGGCCGAGTACCGGCACCTGGACGGCTCCGAACTGCCCGGCATCCTGGACGCCATGGCCCAGGTCGCCGTGGTGGCCCGCGAACTGGCCGAGGACTCGGCCCGGATCCCGCGCCCGCGCCCCGCCCGGAACTGACCGCCCGGAACCGACCGCCGGGGCACCGACCGCCGGGGCCCCGACCCCGGCCGGACCCCGCGCGCACCCGGCACCCGCACCCCGGCACCCGCACCACCGCACCCGCGCGCACCCCGCTCCCGAGCTCCGCCCGGAACCGAACCCCGGGCGCCGGCCCGGGCCGAGCAGCAAGGACACCCGAGGACCCCGATGACGCAGATCGCGCTGATCGCGCTGATCGTCCTGGCGCTGGCCACCACCGCGGCCGCGGTCGTGCTCGCCCGCGGCCGGGCCGCGGCCGTCCGCCGGGCGGTGGCCGCCGAGGCCGCGCTCGGCCAGGGCGCGCAGCAGGCCCGCGCCGCCGAGGCCAAACTCGCCCGCGCGGAACGCCAGCGGGACGAGGCCCAGGAGGCCGTACGGAACGCCGCCGAGCAGACCCGGCGGGCCGAGGAGCACACCCGGGCCGCCGACCAGCGGGGCGCCGCCGCCAACGCCCGGGCCAGGGAGGCGAACGCCGGCATCGGGGAGGCGAACGCCCGCGCCGCGGCCGCCGAGGCCCGGCTGGCCGCCGCGGACCGCGGCGGCGCCGCGCTGCTGGCGGAGATCGGCCACCTCGCCCAGGAGCGGGTCGCCGCCACGGCCGTCCGGCTGACCCACACCAACGCCCCGACGGTCGGCCCGCTGGACCCGCAGGCCGTCGGCCCCGAGGGCGTCCGGGCCCTGCAGTCCGTCCTGGACGCCACCACCGCGGCCCTCGCCGACGAGCGCGAGCGGGTCGACGCCGCCGCCCGGGCCGCCATGCGCGGCGCCACCTCCCGGATCCAGACCCTGCTCTACCAGATCCAGAGCCTGGTCCAGCAGCTCCAGCACGACAACGACGACCCCCGGCTGCTGGAGGTCGACTTCCGCAACGAGGTCGCGCTGCGCCGGATCCAGACCGTCGCCGTGCTCTGCGAGGCCTGGCCGGGCCTGGCCCGGACCGACTCCCCGCTCGCCGAGGTCGTCGTCGGCGCGCTCTCCCGGGTGCCCGGCTACGCCCGGATCAAGGTCGCCAACCACCTGCGCGAGCAGCGGCTGGCCGTGGTCGCCCGGGCCGCCGAGCCGATCGCCATCGCCATCGCCGAACTGCTCGCCAACGCCACCGCCTACTCCCACCCGGAGACCGACGTCCCGGTCACCGTCCAGCAGGGCGGCCGCGGCGCACTGGTGATCGTCGACGACAGCGGCATCGGCATGGACGAGGACCAGCTGCGCCGGGCCCGCCGACTGCTGGCCGGCCCGTCGGACGTGCTGCTCACCGAGCTGGGCAACCCGCCCAAGACCGGCTTCGCGGTGGTCGGCAAGCTGGCCCGCCAGTACGGCTTCACCTGCCACATCGAGCCCTCGCCGTACGGCGGCATGCGGACCCTCCTGCGCATCCCGGCCGCGCTGGTGACCACGGTGGACGACGAGCAGCCGCTGTCCGTGCTCACCCCGCTGCCGCTGCGGGCCGGCAGCGGCCCGGCACCGGCGCCCACCGTCGCGGCCGTCCCGCCGATGCGCGACGCCGACGAGCAGGCCCCGCCGGTGCTCGCCGACCGCCACAACCAGCCCGGCCCGCACCCGGCGCCGGCCATCCACGTGGTCCCCGACCCGGACATCGCCGCCACCCCCGACGGGGACGGCAGCGGCCTGCCCAGCCGACGGCGGCGGCGTCCGCGCACCGGCGAGGAACCGGGGGCGGCGCCCGGCGCACCGTCCGCCGGGACGGCGGGAGGGCCGGGGGAGCAGCCCGCACCGTACGTCCGCACCCCCGAGCGGGCCGCCGCCCACTGGCAGGCCCTGCAGCGCGGCACCGACTCCGGCCGGGCCGCGGCGGCACAGGCCGCCCCGGGCAGCGCCTCACCCGAAGACAGCGCGATCACCCGGAACGGCGTCGCCGGTGGCCACACCACCGGTCCGACAGACATAGAAGGAGTCGAGCATTGACATCCTCCCCGGCTGAGGCCGGGAGATTCCGGCCGCACCTGCTGCGCGGGGCTCCTGCCCCGTACGGCCGGCGTTCCGGCGGGTTCCCCGTTCAACGGGCCGTGCCCGGCGTGGGATCGCCACGTCGGGTCTCACCGGCCCTCCAGGGGCGTTTAGCCTGTCCGCCTGCCCGGCGGCCAGGATGTTGCGAGCGGCGTTGAGGTCACGGTCATGCAGCACACCACATGCGCGGCAGGACCACGCGCGGATCGCGAGGGGCTTGGGACCGTCACGGTGCCCACACTCCGAGCAGAGCTGAGAGGACGGGAACGTGCGGTGCACGATCCCGACCGTGCGCCCGCGCCGTGCGGCTTTCTCTTCGAGCAGTCGGCGGAAGGTGGCCCATCCGGCATCGTGGACGGATTTGGCCAGGCGACCTCGGGCGAGGCCGTGTACGTTCAGATCCTCCAGGTACACCGCTTGGGTTTCGCGGATGATCCTGGTGGTCTGTTTGTGCAGCCAGTCCCTGCGGGTGTCGGCCACCTTGGCGTGTGCCTTGGCGACCTTGCGGCGGGCCTTGGCCCGGTTCTTCGATCCCTTGGCCTTACGGGACAGCTCCCGCTGCGCGGCCTTCAACCGCTTCTCGGCCTTACGCAGGAAGCGCGGATTGTCGATCACGCTGCCGTCGGAGAGCACGGCATAGGTGGTCAGCCCGAGGTCGATGCCGAGCTCGGCATCGACCTCGGGCAGGTGGCACGGATCCACGTCCACGACGAAGCTCGCGTGGTAGCGCCCAGCCGGGTCCAGCACGATCGTCACCGACGACGGGTCGGCGGGCAGCGCCCGCGACCACTTCACCCGCACATCGCCGATCTTCGCCAGGTTCAGCTTCCCGTTGGACCGGACGCGGAAGCCGTTGCGGGTGAACCGCAGCGACTGCCGGGCGTCACGCTTCGACTTGAACCGAGGCAGGCCGACCGGTCGGCCCTCCCGCTTGCGGGCCACCGAGTCGAAGAAGTTCCGGTAGGCCGTGTCCAGATCCCGGAGGGACCGGATCAACGGATCCACGCCCACCGAGGCGAGCCACGCCCGCTCCGGAGTCTTCTTCGCGGCTGTGATGACCTGCTTCTGCAAGTCCGTGGCCTTCGGGTACGGCAGGCCGTCCTTCCAGGCGTCCCTCCGTGTCGCGAGGGCGTCGTTGTACACCACCCGCGCGCACCCGAACGTCCGTGCCAGAGCCACGCGCTGACTCGCCGTCGGATAGGCGCGATAGGAGTACCTCAGATGCACACGATCAACCTAGCCGGAGCCACCGACAACGGCTCCTACCCACATGCCTTGAGCCCGCACGCCGCTGTGCGGCAGGGCGGAACGGCCCCCATTTCCCCCGGCCGACGCCGGGAGCACCCTGGGAGTACAAAAGTGAGCAGCTCGCCCAGCCCGACCGCCACCGAAGAGATCTCCTGGGTGCTGAACCCGCTGCTGGAGCTCCCGGGGGTGCTGCACGCGGTGGTCGCCACCGGTGACGGCCTCGTCGAGGCCGCCTCCGACGGCCTCGGCCGGGCCTCCGCCGAGCGGGTCGCCGCGATGACCGCCACCGTGCACGCCGCGGCCCGCGCCTTCACCACCGCCTTCACCGACGTCGAGCGGCCGCGGCTGGCCCAGACCGTGGTGGAGTCCGACCTCGGCTACGCCATCGTGGTCCCCGCCGGGGAGAACACCTCGCTCGCCGTGTTCACCGCCCCGGACGCCCAACTCGGCAACGTGGCCTACCAGATGCAGCTCCAGGTCGCCGCCCTCGGCCGGGCCCTGGCCAGCCCGCCCCGGCAGCAGGAGGCCGGCGCGCAGGGCACCCCGACCGGGTCATGAGCGCCGTCCCCCGCAGGCGGATGGTGCCCGCCTACCTGGCCACCGGCGGCCGCAGCCGCCCCGGCACCGACGGCTTCGAGCGGCTGACCGTCCTGTTCGCGGACCGCGCCGAACCGCCCGGCGACCTCGACCCCGAGCACCGCCGGCTCTGGGAGCTGCTGCGCCCCGGCGCGCTGACCGTGGTGGAGGCCGCCGCGCACCTGCGCCTGCCGGTCAGCGCCACCGTCTTCCTGGCGGCCGACCTGGTCGAGGCGGGCTGCCTGCGCGCCCGCGCGCCGATCCCGCGCGCCCAGCAGACCGACCGCTCCATCGTCGAGAGGCTCCTCGTTGGACTCCGTGCGCTCCGGTGACCCCGGCAGCGGCCCCGGCCCCGGCCAGGACCTCCCGGCCGCAGGGCCGAGCCGGGTGGGCTACCTGCCCGACCGGGACCAGCTGCTGATGAAACTGGTGGTCGCCGGCCCGTTCGGGGTCGGCAAGACCACGCTCATCCGCACCCTCTCCGAGATCGCCACCCTGCACACCGAGGAGGCGATGACCGAGACCGGGCGGCCGGTGGACGACCTGGCGGGCCTGCCGGAGAAGACCACCACCACCGTCGCGGTGGACTTCGGCCGGCTCACCCTGCCCGGCAACACGGTGCTCTACATGTTCGGGACCCCCGGCCAGCGCCGCTTCTTCCCGCTCTGGCAGGACATCGCCCGCGGCGCCCTGGGCGCGCTGGTGCTCGCCGACACCCGCCGACTGGCCGACTCCTTCGAGATCATGGACATGGTCGAGGAGCAGGGCCTGCCGTACGCCGTCGCCGTCAACACCTTCCCGGACTCCCCGGAGCACCCGCCCGAGGTGCTGCGCGCCCACCTGGACCTGCACGCCGCGACCCCGCTGCTGCTGTGCGACGCGCGCGAGCGCGGCAGCAGCCTCGACGCGCTGATCGCCCTGGCCGAGCACGTCCTGGAGACCCTGCCCGCCACCGCCACCGCCACCGATCCCCAGGAACGCCCGTGACCGTCGAGACCCGACCGACCCCGATCTACGGCCCGGTCTTCGCCGCCGACCCCCAGCTGGTGTACGAGCGGCTGCGCCGCCACGGCGCCGTCGCCCCGGTCGAGATCGCCCCCGGCGTCGAGGCCCTGCTGGTCACCGACTACCAGGCCGCCCTGGACCTGCTGCGCGACACCGACACCTTCTCCAAGGACTCCCGCGCCTGGCAGGCGACCGTCCCGCCGGACTCCCCGCTGCTGCCGGTGCTCGGCTACCGCCCCACCGCGCTGTTCAGCGACGGCGCGACGCACGCCCGCTACCGCGCGGTGATCACCGACGGCCTGGCCCTGCTCGAACCGCACCGGTTGCAGCGCCAGGTCGCCGAGGTGGCCCACCAGCTGATCGACCGCTTCGCCGCCGTCGGCAGCGCCGACCTGATCGCCGAGTACGCCCGCCAGCTGCCCGCCTTCGTGCTGACCACCGGGTTCGGCGTGCCGGAGGAGGAGCACGCCGAGGTGGTGGCGGCGATCACCGGGCTGATCGAGTCGGGCGCCCGGGCCGGTGCCGCGTACGGCAAGCTCGTCGCGGTGGTCACCGCGATGGTCGCCGAGCGCCGCGAACGCCCCCGGCACGACCTGGCCTCCTGGTTCGTCACCCACCCGGTCGGGCTGGACGACGACGAGGTGATCCGGCAGATCACCCTGACCATGATCGCCGGGCACGAGCCGACCACCAACCTGATCGGCAACGCCCTGCTGCGGCTGCTCACCGACGCCCGCTACGCCGGCTCGCTGTTCGGCGGCGCGATGACCGCCCACCAGGCGATCGACGAGGTGCTGTGGCACGAGCCGCCGATGGCCAACCTCTCGGCCCACTACCCGCGGTACGACATCACCTTCCACGGCCGCGAGATCGCGGCCGGCTCGCTGGTGCTGGTCTCGTACGCGGCCGCCAACTCACAGGCGGCGCCGGCCACCGACGGCACCGAGCTGCGCAGCGGCGAGAGCGCCCACCTGGCCTGGGCGGCCGGCCCGCACGCCTGCCCGGCCCGGGACCCGGCCCTGCTGATCGCGATCACCGCCATCGAGCAGCTGACCAGCCGGCTCAGCGACCTCGAACTGGCCACCCCGGCAGGTGAGTTGCTCTGGCGCCCGGGCCCGTTCCACCGCGCCCTGGTCCACCTGCCGGTCCGCTTCGCCCCGGTCGCGGGATAGCCGGCCGGACAGCGCCGAGGGCCCGGCCGCCCGGGCGGGGCGGGCCCACGGCCCCCGCCGGCATCGCACCCCGGCCGGCCGCAGGGGGAGCGGGGTTGGGTTGTTGAAGTTAC
>NZ_JBHZCN010000061.1:22248-57855 GCF_042755465.1 Kitasatospora sp. NPDC059160
GGGGGGGGGTTCCGCGGCCGGCCCCGGGCGGGGGCCCGGCGCCGGGGGGGGGGCGGCCCCCGGGGCGCCGGCGGTCAGCTCTCCTCGACCGGCCGCAGGGTCAGCGAGATGCTGTTGATGCAGTACCGCTGGTCCGTCGGCGTGCCGTAGCCCTCGCCCTCGAAGACGTGCCCCAGGTGCCCGCCGCACTTGGCGCAGCGCACCTCGACCCGGCGCATGCCGAGCGAGGTGTCCTCGATGTACTCGACCCGGTCCCCGGCCAGCGGCGCGTAGTACGAGGGCCAGCCGCAGTGGCTGTCGAACTTGGTCTCGGAGCTGAACAGCTCCGTCCCGCAGGCCCGGCAGGCGTACACGCCGACCGTCCTGGTGTCGGTGTACTCGCCGACGAAGGGCCGCTCGGTGCCCGCCTCGCGGAGCACGTGGTACTCCTCGGGGCTGAGCTGGGCGCGCCACTCGGCCTCGGACTTCTGGATCTCGTAGCTCATCACGACTCCCGCTCGGCGTACGTCAGACGTTGGAAGCAACGTTCGCGAGGCGCTTGAGAATTTCGGGCCCCAGGTTGGTGACGTCGCCGGCGCCCATGGTGAGCAGCAGGTCGCCCGGGCGGGCCAGGCCGGCCAGCAGGGCGGGGGCGGCGGCGAAGTCGTGCTCGGGGGTGACGTCGGCGCCGGCCCGGCGGGCGGCGTCGAGGATCAGCTCGCTGGTGACCCCGGGGATCGGGTCCTCGCGGGCCGGGTAGATGTCCAGCACCACCGAGGCGTCGGCCAGCGCCAGCGCCCGGCCCATCTCCTCGGCGAGCTGCTGGGTGCGGCTGAACAGGTGCGGCTGGAAGACCACCAGGACGCGGCCGTCGCCCTCCAGGCCCTCCCGGATCGCCTCCAGGTCGGCGGTCATCTCGGTCGGGTGGTGGGCGTAGGAGTCGATCACCTGGACGCCGGCCGCCTCGCCCTTGAGCTGGAGCCGGCGGCGCACGCCGGTGTAGGCGCCGAGCGCCTTGGCGAGGTCGGCGGCCGGGACGCCCAGCGCGACGCCGGCGGCCAGCGCGGCCACCGCGTTGTGGGCGTAGTGCCGGCCGGGCACCGAGACGGTGAAGGTCAGCTCCTCGCCGTCCAGCAGGACGGTGACCTCGCTGGTCATGCCGTGGGCGACCACCGACAGGACGCGCAGGTCGGCGTCCTCGGCGGCGCCGACGGTGACCACGTGGAGGCCCTCGCGGGCGGCCACCCGGGAGGTCAGTTCGCGGGCGCCGTCGTGGTCGGCGGAGACGACCAGGGTGCCGCCGGGGGTGATCCGGCCGACGAAGGTCTCGAAGGACTCGTAGATCTCGTCGATCGAGGCGTAGTTGGCGTGGTGGTCCAGCTCCACGTTGAGCACGATCGCCACCTCGGGCGCGTACTTGTGGAAGCTGCGGTCGCTCTCGTCGGCCTCGGCGACGAAGATCTCGCCGACGCCGTGCCGGGCGTTGGAGCCGGGCGCGTCCAGGTCGCCGCCGATCGCGTAGGACGGTTCCAGGCCCAGCTCGCCGAGGGCGACGGCGAGCATGCTGGTGGTGGTGGTCTTGCCGTGGGTGCCGGCCACCGCCAGCGCCCGGCGGCCGCCCATCAGCGCGGCCAGCGCGTCGGAGCGGTGCACCACCGGGATGCCGCGCTCGCGGGCGGCGACCAGCTCGGGGTTGTCGGCGCGGATCGCGCTGGAGACCACGATGCTGCTGGCGCCGTCCGGCACGTGCTCGGCGGCGTGGCCGACGTGCACGGTGGCGCCGAGGGCGCGCAGCGCGAGGACGGTCTCGGACTCCTTGGAGTCACTGCCGGAGACGCTGGCACCGCGCACCGCGAGGATCTTCGCCAGGCCGGACATCCCGGCGCCGCCGATGCCGATGAAGTGCGGGGCGTGCAGGTCGTGCGCGGCGTCGTTCAAGGCGTGGCTCCGTACGGGCGGGATCTGGTGGGCAGGCGGCCGGGGTGCGAATCGTCCTCGCGGGCGGACCGCAAGGACGATTCTGCACCACCGGCGGGCGGAGTCAGGAGTCGCTGGCGAAGAGCCTGAGCACCGGCACCCCCACCTTGTGGCGGGCCTGGGAGGCCCAGTCGCGGTGGAAGAACTCCTCCACGAAGTGCGGCGAGGTGAGCACCACCACCTCGTCCGCCTCCTGTTCGCGGACCACGGCGCGCAGCCGGTCCAGCGGTTTCTCCTCGACCAGCTCGCCGACCGCCTCGGCCCCGGCCCGGCGCAGGTGGCGCAGGCTGTGCTCCAGCGATTCGCCGGCCACGGTCGGGCCGCCCGCGGACTCGTCGTGCTCGTGCACCACCTTGTCGAGGTGGCCGAGGGCGACGTCGTCGAGCGCCCGCAGCAACTCGTCCTGCTTGCCGCGCGGCTGCATCAGGACGACGAAGGACACCTTCTCGTCGCTGTGGAGCGTGGTGACGAGCTCCACGTCCGCGTCCGAGAGCGCCTTTTCGATCATCAGTACCGTCTTGAACACGTGAGTCCCTTCCAGTGGCCGGCCCCCGGGCCCCGGCATCGCATAACGGGATCACGATCGGGGGGTCACGGGGTCATCCGAACCCAGGTGACGCAGGTAGCGGGTGAAGAGGAATCCTTTCTGCTCGATCAATGAGACCAGCCGCATCCGCTGCACGTCCGGCATTTCCGCATCGCGGACGATGCGCGGCGCGTCGCCGCCGGTGACCAGCGGGGCCAGCGACAGGCACAGCTCGTCCAGCAGTCCCGCCGCCGCCAGCTGCCCCAGCAGGCGGGGGCCGCCCTCGGTCAGCAGCCGCGTCCAGCCCCGCTCCACCAGGGCCGCCACGCCCGCCCGCAGGTCCACCGAGCCCTGCCCGGCGAGCACCAGGTCGGCCACCCCGGCGACCGCCCGGCGGCGCTCCTGCGGGGCGTCCTCGACGGTGATCACCACCGTCCTGACCAGCGGTTCCGTGAACAGCGGCGCGGTGAGGTCGAGGTCCAGCGAGCGGCTCACGATCGCGATCGCCGGGGCCGGGGACTGCCCCGCCGCGGCCCGCGCGGCCGCGAAGTCCGCCCGAGCCCGGGCCGGCCGGTAGCCCTCCGCCCGGACCGTCTCGGCGCCCACCAGCACCACGTCCGACAGCGCCCGCAGCACACCGAAGATCCGCTTGTCGGCGTCCCCGGAGAGGCCCTCGGAGAGGCCGTCGAGCCGCGCACCGCCGTCCAGCCCCGCCACCATGTTGGCCCGCAGCCACGGGCGCCCCCGATTCACCTGGTCGGGGTACGCGTAGACGGCGGCGAGCGATTCCAGGTCGGACGGATCGGCGACCGGAGCGCCCAGCGGGCTGATCAACTGTTGCATGTCCCCAGTCTTCCACCGCGGGGCCGGCCGGGGCCTTGCGCGGGCTCTGTGCGGCCCGACCGGAGCGGGTTCGGAGGGCGCGGGCACCAGGCGTACCCTCTACTAACGTGCCCGCAGCCTCCCGCCCCGCCCCCGCGACCGAGTCGATAGCCGCCGAGAGCCCGGCCGGCGCCCCGATCGCACTCACCGAACGCCGCCCCGTCGTGCCCGCCGAGCGGCTGGTCGCCGAGATGGTCCCGCCGCCCCGGTTCGCCGAGGTGAGCTTCGGGACGTACATCCCGGACCCGAACCAGCCCAGCCAGTACGAGGCCGTCCAGGTCCTGGAGCAGTTCGCGGCCACCCTCGGAGGGGGAAACGGTTCCGCGCCCAAGCGCAGCTGGTTCCGCCGCTCCGCCCCCGCGCCCACCGGCCCGGCGGGGGTCTACCTCGACGGCGGCTACGGCGTCGGCAAGACCCACCTGCTCGCCTCGCTCTGGCACGCCGCCCCCGGCCCCAAGGCCTTCGGCACCTTCGTCGAGCTGACCAACCTGGTCGGCGCGCTCGGCTTCCAGCAGGCCGTCCGGACCCTCTCCGGGCACACCCTGCTCTGCATCGACGAGTTCGAACTGGACGACCCGGGCGACACCGTGCTGGTCTCCACGCTGCTCGGCCGGCTGGTCGAGAACGGCGTCAAGCTGTGCGCCACCTCGAACACCCTGCCGGAGAAGCTCGGCGAGGGCCGCTTCGCCGCCGCCGACTTCCTGCGCGAGATCCAGGGCCTGTCCGCCCACTTCCGCCCGATGCGGATCGACGGCCAGGACTACCGCCACCGCGGCCTGCCCGACGCCCCGCCGCCGTACCCCGACGACACCGTCGAGGCCGTCGCCGCCCGCACCCCCGGCGCCTCGCTGGACGACTTCGACGCCCTGCTCGCCCACCTCTCCGCCGTCCACCCCAGCCGCTACGGCGCGCTGCTGGACGACGTCAGCGCGGTCTGCCTGCGCGGCGTGCACCAGGTCGACGACCAGTCCACCGCGCTGCGCCTGGTCGTCCTCGCCGACCGGATGTACGACCGCGAGCTGCCCGTCACCGCCTCCGGCCTGCCCTTCGACCAGGTCTTCCCGGAGGACATGCTGCGCGGCGGCTACCGCAAGAAGTACCTCCGCGCCGTCTCCCGCCTGGTCGCCCTGGCCCGCGACAGCGAGAAGCTGGGGTGAACGCCCGCCGCCCGGGCGGTTGATCGGAACGGCGTCGGTTGTCGGTGGGGCGCCGTACGGTGGAGGCGTGCGTCCCATCACGAGTATTGAGCGGTCCGTGGCGCCCTTCGAGGTCGTCAGTCCCTTCCAGCCCAACGGTGACCAGCCGGCGGCGATCGCCGACCTGGAACGGCGGATCAGGGCGGGGGAGAAGGACGTCGTCCTGCTCGGCGCCACCGGCACCGGCAAGTCGGCCACCACGGCCTGGATGATCGAGAAGCTGCAGCGCCCCACCCTGGTGATGGCGCCGAACAAGACGTTGGCCGCGCAGCTGGCGAACGAGTTCCGCGAGCTGCTGCCGAACAACGCGGTCGAGTACTTCGTCTCGTACTACGACTACTACCAGCCGGAGGCGTACGTCCCGCAGACGGACACCTACATCGAGAAGGACTCCTCGATCAACGAGGAGGTCGAGCGGCTGCGGCACTCGGCGACCAACTCGCTGCTCACCCGTCGCGACGTGATCGTGGTCGCCTCGGTCTCCTGCATCTACGGCCTCGGCACCCCGCAGGAGTACGTGGACCGGATGGTCCCGCTCAAGGTCGGCCAGGAGATCGACCGCGACGTGCTGCTGCGCCGCTTCGTCGACATCCAGTACGCCCGCAACGACGTGGCCTTCACCCGCGGCACCTTCCGGGTCCGCGGCGACACCATCGAGATCTTCCCGGTCTACGAGGAGCTCGCCGTCCGGATCGAGATGTTCGGCGACGAGATCGAGTCGCTGTACACCCTGCACCCGCTCACCGGCGAGATCATCAGCCAGGACGAGCAGATCTACGTCTTCCCCGCCTCGCACTACGTGGCCGGCCCCGAGCGGATGGAGCGGGCGGTCACCGGCATCGAGCAGGAGCTGGAGCAGACGCTCGGCAGGCTGGAGAAGCAGGGCAAGCTGCTGGAGGCCCAGCGGCTGCGCATGCGCACCACCTACGACATCGAGATGCTGCGTCAGATCGGCACCTGCTCGGGCGTCGAGAACTACTCGATGCACTTCGACGGCCGCGAGCCCGGTTCCCCGCCGAACACCCTGCTGGACTACTTCCCGGAGGACTTCCTCCTGGTCATCGACGAGTCGCACGTCACCGTCCCGCAGATCGGCGCGATGTACGAGGGCGACGCCTCGCGCAAGCGCACGCTGGTCGAGCACGGGTTCCGGCTGCCCTCGGCGATGGACAACCGCCCGCTCAAGTGGGAGGAGTTCCTGGGGCGGATCGGCCAGACGGTGTACCTGTCGGCGACGCCCGGCGCGTACGAGCTGTCGCGCGGCGACGGCCAGGTCGAGCAGATCATCCGCCCGACCGGCCTGATCGACCCCGAGGTGATCGTCAAGCCGACCGAGGGCCAGATCGACGACCTGGTGCACGAGGTCCGCAAGCGGGTCGAGAGGAACGAGCGCGTCCTGGTCACCACGC
Organism: Kitasatospora sp. NPDC059160; assembly: GCF_042755465.1. Classification (NCBI taxonomy): domain Bacteria; kingdom Bacillati; phylum Actinomycetota; class Actinomycetes; order Kitasatosporales; family Streptomycetaceae; genus Kitasatospora; species Kitasatospora sp. NPDC059160. Next base: position 28,218 of record NZ_JBHZCN010000061.1, read on the forward strand.
TGACCAAGAAGATGGCCGAGGACCTCACCGACTACATGCTGGGCCTGGACATCCGGGTCCGGTACCTGCACAGCGACGTGGACACCCTGCGCCGGGTGGAGCTGCTGCGCGAGCTGCGGGCGGGCCGGTACGACGTGCTGGTCGGCATCAACCTGCTGCGCGAGGGCCTGGACCTGCCCGAGGTGTCGCTGGTGGCGATCCTGGACGCGGACAAGGAGGGCTTCCTGCGCTCGGGCACCTCGCTCATCCAGACGATCGGCCGCGCGGCCCGCAACGTCTCCGGCCAGGTGCACATGTACGCGGACCGGATCACCCCGTCGATGGAGAAGGCGATCGACGAGACCAACCGGCGCCGGGCCGTGCAGCAGGCCTACAACAAGGAGCACGGGATCGACCCGCAGCCGCTGCGGAAGAAGATCGGCGACATCCTGGACACCCTCGCCCGCGAGGACGTGGACACCGACGAGCTGCTCTCCAGCGGCTACCGGGGCCAGGGCAAGGGCAAGGCCCCGGTGCCGGCGCTGGGCGCGGAGCGCAAGCCGGCCAAGTCGCTGCCGGCCGCCGAGCTGGCGGAGCTGATCCAGGAGATGACGGACCGGATGCACACGGCCGCCGCGGACCTCCAGTTCGAGGTCGCGGCGCGGCTGCGCGACGAGGTCAAGGAGTTGAAGAAGGAGCTGCGGCAGATGCGCGAGGCCGGTGTGGCCTGAGGCCCGCCGTGCGGGGCTTGGCCGGTTCGGCACCGGTCAAGCCCCGCGGTGTCTCATCCTTGCCACAAACCGGGTAACCCGGAGGAGTCGCGGGTGCCGCAGGCCCTAGGCTGGCCTGCGGCATCGCGCCTCCGGGACGGGGTCGCGGGCCGGTAGCAGAGGGGGCCTCAGCCGGGGGACGGCGACGGGGTGTTCCACCGGGGAGCCGTGCGGCAGCGACCGTGCGGCCGGCAGAGAGGACAACGTCGTGTCGGTGAACCTTGCCAAGGGGCAGCGGGTCAGCCTCCAGAAGGGGGCGGGCGCCGCCCTGACCGTGGTGCGGATGGGGCTGGGCTGGCAGGCCGCGCCCAAGCGGGGCCTGTTCGGCAGTCGGACCAGGAAGATCGACCTGGATGCCTCGGCCCTGCTGTACGCCGAGCGGACCCCGTCCGACGTGGTGTTCTTCCAGCACCTGGAGTCCACCGACGGCTCGGTGCGACACACCGGGGACAACCTGGAGGGCGGCTCCGGGGACGAGGACGACGAGGCGATCCTGGTCGACCTGCTGCACGTGCCGCCGCACATCACCCAGGTGGTGTTCACGGTCAGCTCGTACACCGGGCAGACCTTCGCCGAGGTGAGCCAGGCGCACTGCCGGCTGGTGGACGAGGCGACCGGGGTGGAGCTGGCCCGGTACGAGCTGGCGGGCGGCGGGCCGCACACCGGGCAGATCATGGCGAAGGTGGTCCGGGACGGCAACGGCGGCTGGGAGATGCAGGCGATCGGCGCCCCGGCGAAGGGGCGGACCTTCCAGGACCTGCTGCCGGCGATCGAGCCGTTCCTCTGACGGTTCTTTACCTTCTTTACCTTTCCTTGCCCGTCCTGTTACTCTCGATGGCAGCGGAGGGGAGTATTCCTCGACAGCCGACCCCGTCATCACGGATGCCCGTCGCGGCATCCCGGGGCGCTGGCCCGACGGGCGGAAGAGACCTCCGGCAGTGACGATGACTGTCTCGCCTACCTGCCGGAGGAGCAGTAGTGGACGTTTCCGTAACCATGTGGGTCACCACGATCGGTGTGCTGATCGCACTGATCGTGGCGGACTTCTTCATCGGGGGGCGCAAGCCGCACGAGGTCTCGATCAAGGAGGCCGGGATCTGGACGGCCGTCTGGGTCGTGCTGGCGCTGCTCTTCGGCGGTTTCCTCTGGTGGCACTCCGGGGCGCAGCCGGCCGGTGAGTTCTTCGCCGGGTACATCACCGAGAAGTCGCTCAGTGTCGACAACCTCTTCGTGTTCATCCTGATCATGGGCAAGTTCGCGGTGCCCAGGATCTACCAGCAGCGCGTGCTGATGTTCGGCGTGATCATCGCGCTGGTGCTGCGGGCGGTGTTCATCGCCGGCGGTGCGGCGCTGGTGACCCAGTTCTCCTGGGTGTTCTTCATCTTCGGCGCCTTCCTGATCTGGACGGCCTGGAAGCTGATCAAGGAGGCCCGGGCCGACGAGGAGGACGAGGAGTTCGAGGAGAACCGGCTGCTCAAGTCGATCACCCGGCGCTTCCCGTCCACCGACGACTACCGCGGCACCAAGCTGTTCGTCCGGGAGAACGGCCGCCGGCTGATCACCCCGATGCTGATCGTGATGCTGGCGATCGGCACCACGGACGTGCTGTTCGCGCTGGACTCGATCCCGGCCATCTTCGGCCTCACCCAGGACCCGTACGTGGTCTTCACCGCCAACGCCTTCGCCCTGATGGGGCTGCGCCAGCTGTACTTCCTGATCGGCGGGCTGCTCAAGAAGCTGGTCCACCTGAGCTACGGCCTGTCGGTGATCCTCGGCTTCATCGGCGTGAAGCTGGTGCTGCACGCCGCCCACGAGGCCGGTGCGAACGTCCCGGAGATCGGCATCCCGTTCTCGCTGGGCTTCATCGTCGTGGTGCTGGCCGTGACCACCGTGACCAGCCTGATGGCCTCGAAGAAGGCCGAGCAGGCCGAGCGGGAGTCCGAGAAGCTGGACGCCTGACCCCGCCCGGGCGGCAACGCGGAGGGGCCCCGCGACGCGCACTGCGTCGCGGGGTCCCTCCGCGTCCGGGGGCGGGCTACCAGCCGCGCTCGCGCCACTCGGCGAGGTGCGGGCGCTCCGCGCCGAGGGTGGTGTCGTTGCCGTGGCCGGGGTAGACCCAGGCCTCGTCGGGCAGGACGTCGAAGACCTTCTCGTTGACGTCCCGGAAGAGGCTGTCGAAGGCCGCCGGGTCGCCCCAGGTGTTGCCGACGCCGCCCGGGAAGAGGCAGTCGCCGGTGAACACGTGCGGGTGGCCCTGGGGGTCGTCGTAGACCAGCACGATCGCGCCCGGGGTGTGCCCGACCAGGTGCCGGACGGTCAGCCCGACCTCGCCGACCCGCAGGGTGTCGCCGTCCGCGAGCCGCAGCCCGGTCGGCACGTCGATGCCCTCGGCGTCGTGCTCCCCGGCGGCGGTGCGGGCGCCGGTGGCGGCGACCACCTCGGCCAGCGCCCCCCAGTGGTCCTGGTGCCGGTGGGTGGTGACGACGGTCGCCAGGGCGTCCCCGACCGTCTCCAGCAGCACCGGGGCGTCGGCGGCCGCGTCGATCAGCAGCTGCTCGTCGGTGGCCCGGCAGCGCAGCAGGTACGCGTTGTTGTCGTACGGGCCCACGGCCACCTTGCTGATGATCAGGTGGGCCAGCTCGCGCACGTCCGGCGGCCCGCCGACCTTGACCGCTCCGTGGTACGTCATCCGTCCGCTCCTCGTCAGGGTCCGACTGAAACTGGGTTCGGGATCATCCTCGCGCCCTCAGCCCAGCGGGGGAAGCGGGGGGAGGGCGGTGTCGGGGGTGCGGGGCAGGTCGGTGCCGGCGGAGCGGCCGGAGAGCCAGGCGAGCAGGGCGCGGACGGGACCGCGGACGGTGAGGGCGGCGCCGCCGGTGCCGATCAGGCCCTTGTCCCCGGTGTCCTCGGCGACCAGCTCGACGGCGGGCAGGTCGGCGCCGGCCAGCCTGGTGGCGAGCTTGCGGAACTCGGTGACGGCGAAGACCTCCGGCCAGTGGGCGGGGGTGTAGCCGCCGTCCAGGTCGACCAGGTGGTACTCCAGCTCGCCGAGGCGCTTCCAGACGAGGTCGCAGGCCGGGAAGACCGCGCCCGAGCGGTGGCGCACCTCGGCGGCCCAGTCCTCGGGGGTCATCAGCGCGACGGCCGCCAGGAAGTGCTCGTGGGACTCGCGCAGGTCGGCGAGCTGGGCCTCCAGCGGGCGGGCGGCGCCCTCCTGGATGCCGTCCTCGCGGGCCTGCTCGTTCGCGTACTGGGGGATGTCGGTGCCGGTGCGGGCACCGGTCAGCAGGTTGACCAGGGAGTCGGCGTTGCGGGCGACGTGGGCGAGTACGTGGCCGCGGGTCCAGCCGGGGAGTGCAGAGGGCTCGGCGAGGGCCTCGGGCGCCAGCCCGGCGACGGTCTCCAGCAGGGCCCGGGTGCCGTCCTCCACCAGGGCCAGGTGCTCGGCGGCGATCGCGGCTGCGGACTGCGGGTCGGTCATCGGATCTGCCTTCTGTACGGGGCGGTGCGTTGCCCGGAGGGGGCTTCGCTCGTTGACCAGCCGACGCTACCGCCCGGTTCCCGGTCCTGAGCAGGGGTTTTTCGGTCCGGGTACGGACGGTCCGGCGGGCGCTGTCACTCGTTCGGGTGGACTCCACTGGACGAAGTCGAGATTCGAACGTCTGAGCTATAGGCTGGCTGCCGCATCCTGGAAGAAGAACACCCCACACACCGCAAGCCCTCTCGTCCGGAGAAAGGCGCCAGAAGCAGTGGCCGACCGCCTCATCGTCCGCGGTGCTCGCGAGCACAACCTCAAGAACGTCTCGCTCGACCTGCCCCGCGACTCCCTCATCGTCTTCACGGGCCTCTCCGGCTCCGGCAAGTCCTCGCTCGCCTTCGACACGATCTTCGCCGAGGGCCAGCGCCGCTACGTCGAGTCGCTGTCCTCCTACGCCCGGCAGTTCCTCGGGCAGATGGACAAGCCCGACGTCGACTTCATCGAAGGCCTCTCCCCGGCCGTCTCGATCGACCAGAAGTCCACCAACCGCAACCCCCGTTCGACCGTCGGCACCATCACCGAGGTCTACGACTACCTGCGCCTGCTGTTCGCCCGGATCGGCAAGCCGCACTGCCCGCACTGCGGCCGCCCGATCGCCAAGCAGTCGCCGCAGGCGATCGTCGACAAGGTGCTGGAGCTCGCCGAGGGCACCCGGTTCCAGGTGCTCAGCCCGGTGGTGCGCGAGCGCAAGGGCGAGTTCGTCGACCTCTTCGCCGACCTCCAGTCCAAGGGCTACTCGCGCGCCCGGGTCGACGGCGAGACGGTCCAGCTCGCCGAGCCGCCGAAGCTCAAGAAGCAGGAGAAGCACACCGTCGAGGTGGTCGTCGACCGCCTGACCGTCAAGGAGAGCGCCAAGCGGCGGCTCACCGACTCGGTGGAGACGGCCCTGCGGCTGTCCGGCGGCATGGTCGTGCTCGACTTCGTCGACCTCCCCGAGGGCGACCCGGAGCGCGAGCGGATGTACTCCGAGCACCTCTACTGCCCGTACGACGACGTGTCGTTCGAGGAGCTGGAGCCGCGCTCGTTCTCCTTCAACTCGCCGTTCGGCGCCTGCCCGGACTGCTCGGGCCTGGGCAACCGGATGGAGGTCGACCCGGAGCTGGTCGTGCCGGACGTCGAGCGCTCGCTCGACGAGGGCGCGATCCACCCGTGGTCGGCCGGGCACGCCAAGGAGTACTTCCAGCGCCTGATCGACGCGCTGGCCGGGGAGCTCGGCTTCCGCACCGACATCCCCTGGGCCGGGCTGCCCGCCCGCGCCAAGAAGGCGCTGATGTACGGGCACAAGCACCAGGTGGAGGTGCGCTACCGCAACCGCTTCGGCCGCGAGCGCTCGTACAGCACCGGCTTCGAGGGCGCCGTCCCGTTCATCCAGCGCCGGCACACCGAGGCGGAGAGCGACAGCAGCCGCGAGCGCTTCGAGGGCTACATGCGCGAGGTGCCCTGCCCGACCTGCCAGGGCACCCGGCTCAAGCCGGTGGTGCTCGCGGTCACCGTCGAGGACAGGTCGATCGCCGACGTCTCCTCGATGTCGATCAGCGACTGCGCCGAGTTCCTGGGCGCGATGAGGCTCAACGACCGGGACAAGCAGATCGCCGAGCGGGTCCTCAAGGAGGTCAACGAGCGGCTGCGCTTCCTGGTCGACGTCGGCCTGGACTACCTCTCGCTGGACCGCGCGGCCGGCACCCTGTCCGGCGGCGAGGCCCAGCGCATCCGGCTGGCCACCCAGATCGGCTCCGGCCTGGTCGGCGTGCTGTACGTGCTGGACGAGCCGTCCATCGGCCTGCACCAGCGCGACAACCACCGGCTGATCGAGACGCTGGTGCGGCTGCGCGACATCGGCAACACCCTGATCGTGGTCGAGCACGACGAGGACACCATCAAGACCGCGGACTGGGTGGTGGACATCGGCCCGGGCGCCGGTGAGCACGGCGGCAAGGTGGTGCACTCCGGCGCGTTGAAGGGGCTGCTGGCCAACGAGGAGTCGCTGACCGGGCAGTACCTCTCCGGCAAGAGGTCCATCCCGATCCCGGCGGCCCGCCGCGAGCGGGACAAGAAGCGCCAGCTGACGGTGCACGGCGCCCGCGAGCACAACCTCAAGGACGTCACGGTCGGCTTCCCGCTCGGCACCTTCACGGCGATCACCGGCGTCTCCGGCTCCGGCAAGTCGACGCTGGTCAACGACATCCTCTACACCCACCTCGCCCGGGAGCTGAACGGCGCCCGCAGCGTGCCCGGCCGGCACACCCGGATCACCGGCACCGACCTGGTGGACAAGGTGGTGCACGTCGACCAGTCGCCGATCGGCCGCACCCCGCGCTCCAACCCGGCCACCTACACCGGGGTGTTCGACCACGTCCGCCGGCTCTTCGCGGAGACCCAGGAGGCCAAGGTCCGGGGCTACCTGCCCGGCCGGTTCTCCTTCAACGTCAAGGGCGGCCGCTGCGAGAACTGCACCGGCGACGGCACCATCAAGATCGAGATGAACTTCCTGCCGGACGTCTACGTCCCGTGCGAGGTGTGCCACGGCGCCCGGTACAACCGGGAGACGCTGGAGGTGCACTACAAGGGCAAGTCCATCGCCGAGGTGCTGGACATGCCGATCGAGGAGGGGCTGGCCTTCTTCGAGGCCGTCCCGGCGATCGCCCGCCACCTGCGGACGCTCAACGACGTCGGCCTCGGCTACGTCCGGCTCGGCCAGTCCGCGCCGACGCTCTCCGGTGGCGAGGCGCAGCGCGTCAAGCTCGCCTCCGAGCTGCAGAAGCGCTCCACCGGGCGGACGGTCTACGTGCTGGACGAGCCCACCACCGGCCTGCACTTCGAGGACATCAGCAAGCTGATCAAGGTGCTCAGCGGGCTGGTGGACAAGGGCAACACGGTGATCGTGATCGAGCACAACCTCGATGTGATCAAGACCGCCGACTGGGTCGTGGACATGGGCCCCGAGGGCGGTTCCGGCGGCGGCACGGTGGTCGCCGAGGGCACCCCGGAGCAGATCGCGGCCTTCCCGGAGAGCCACACCGGCAAGTTCCTGCGGGACATCCTGCCGGGCGACTTCGCCGACGCCCCGGTCCCGGCGCCCGCCAGGAAGGCGCCCGCGAAGAAGGCAGCCGCCAAGAAGGCGGCCGCCGCGACGGCCGCCAAGGCCCCGGCGGCCAAGGCGGCCGTCAAGAAGGCCCCGGGCAAGCGGGCCGCCGCGGCCAAGAAGTAGCTCCTGCCCGCCCTGCCGCTCCCGGACGTCCCGCCGCCCCCGGACATCCCGGGAGCGGCGGGGCGGGTGCGGCATAGACTTCCGTGGTCCCTCGCAGCAGCAGCACACCGTAGGAGCGCACCGATGTCCGAGGCCCCCGAGACCAGCCCCGCCACCTCCCGGCGCACCCTGCTCTGCGGAGCCGCGGCCGTGCTGGCGGCCGGCGGCACCGTGGCGGTCACCGGCTGCGGCTCGTCCGCCGGCTCCTCGGACACCGGCGGCGCCGCCAAGGGCCCGGTGGACCTCGGCCCCGCCTCGGCCGTCCCGGAGGGCGGCGGCAAGGTCTTCCGCGAGCAGAAGATCGTCGTCACCCAGCCGACCGCCGGCCAGTACAAGGCGTTCAGCGCCAAGTGCACCCACGCCGGCTGCGTCGTGGACCAGGTCAAGAACCAGCAGATCCAGTGCCCCTGCCACGGCAGCCGGTTCGCCATCGCCGACGGCGCGGTGCAGGACGGCCCGGCCCCCAGCCCGCTGCCCTCCTACGCCGTCACGGTCGAGGGCGGGAACCTCAAGGTCACTCCGAGCTGAAGCAGTTGATCGACGTGCAGCCGAACTCGGTACGGTGGACCCATGGCTGACCCGAGCACCTACCGCCCGGCGCCGGGCGCGATCCCGACCTCCCCGGGCGTCTACAAGTTCCGTGACGCCCACGGCCGGGTCATCTACGTCGGCAAGGCCAAGAGCCTGCGGCCGCGGCTGTCGTCCTACTTCCAGGACCTCGCCGGCCTGCACCCGCGCACCGCGACCATGGTCACCACCGCCGCCTCGGTGGAGTGGACCGTGGTCGCCACCGAGGTCGAGGCGCTCCAGTTGGAGTACTCCTGGATCAAGGAGTTCGACCCCCGGTTCAACGTCAAGTACCGCGACGACAAGAGCTATCCGGAGCTCGCCGTCACCCTCAACGAGGAGTACCCGCGGGTCCAGGTGATGCGCGGGGCGCACAAGAAGGGCGTGCGCTACTTCGGCCCCTACGGGCACGCCTGGGCCATCCGCGAGACCGTCGACCTGCTGCTGCGCGTCTTCCCCGTCCGCACCTGCTCCAACGGCGTGTTCAAGCGCGCCCGGCAGGTCGGCCGCCCCTGCCTGCTCGGCTACATCGGCAAGTGCGCCGCGCCCTGCGTCGGCAAGGTCTCCGCGGACGAACACCGGGCGCTGGCCGAGGACTTCTGCGACTTCATGGCCGGGCGCACCGGCAACTACCTGCGCCGGCTGGAAGAGCAGATGCAGGAGGCCGCGGTCGAGATGGAGTACGAGAAGGCGGCCCGGCTGCGGGACGACATCGGCGCCCTCAAGCGCGCGATGGAGAAGAACGCCATCGTGCTCGCCGACGCCACCGACGCCGACCTGCTGGCCGTGGCCGAGGACGAACTGGAGGCCGCCGTCCAGATCTTCCACGTCCGCGGCGGCCGGGTGCGCGGCCAGCGCGGCTGGGTCACCGACAAGGTCGAGGACGTGGACACCGCCGGCCTGGTGGAGCACGCCCTCCAGCAGCTCTACGGCGGCGCCGGCCCGGACGAGCGCAACGAGTCCGTCCCGCGCGAGGTGCTCGTCCCCGCCCTGCCCGAACCGGCCGCCCCCGTCCGGGAATGGCTCAGCGGACTGCGCGGCAGCCAGGTCGACCTGCGGATCCCGCAGCGCGGCGACAAGAAGGACCTGATGGCCACCGTGCAGCGCAACGCCCAGCACGCGCTGGCCCTGCACAAGACCAAGCGCGCCTCCGACCTCACCACCCGCAGCCGCGCCCTCCAGGAGATCGCCGACGCGCTGGAACTGGACTCCGTCCCGCTGCGGATCGAGTGCTACGACATCTCCCACCTCCAGGGCGAGGACGTGGTCGCCTCCATGGTCGTCTTCGAGGACGGCCTGGCCCGCAAGAGCGAGTACCGGCGCTTCCAGATCAAGGGCTTCGAGGGCCAGGACGACGTCCGCTCGATGCACGAGGTGATCAGCCGCCGCTTCCGCCGCTACCTCCAGGAGCGCGAGCAGACCGGCGAGTGGGCCGTCCCGGAGGAGCCCGACGAGGACCAGCCGGGCGACGGACCGCGCACCGAGGACGGCCGCCCCAAGCGCTTCGCCTACCCGCCGCAGCTGCTGGTGGTCGACGGCGGACAGCCCCAGGTCGCCGCCGCCCAGCGGGCGCTGGAGGAACTCGGCATCGACGACGTCGCGCTGTGCGGCCTCGCCAAGCGCCTGGAGGAGGTCTGGCTGCCCGGCGAGGACGACCCGGTCGTGCTGCCCCGCTCCAGCGAGGGCCTCTACCTGCTCCAGCGGGTCCGCGACGAGGCCCACCGCTTCGCGATCGGCTACCAGCGCGCCAAGCGTTCCAAGCGACTCACCGCCGGGGAACTGGACTCCGTCCCGGGCCTCGGCGAGACTCGCCGCCAGGCGCTGCTCAAGCACTTCGGCTCGCTGAAGAGGCTCCGGGCCGCCACCGTCGACGAACTCTGCGCGGTACCCGGCATCGGGCGCCGCACCGCGGAAACTGTTGCGGCGGCGTTGTCGTCCCGTACACCCGCCGCACCCGCGGTCAACACCGCGACCGGCGAGATCATCGAGGACGGGGCCGACGAGGCCGCCGAGCCGGTGGCCGCAGCACCCCAGACCGCACCATCCCAGGAGACGCCATGACGGCCGACGCCGCCCGTCTGTCGGCGCGCCCCGACCCCGCCGGACTGTCCGGGACGGGGAAGGGCGGCCGTGCCGTGCGCGTTCTCCCCAGCAGAAAGACCGAGAGCGGGGAACCGAAGTGACCGTGTCAGACGTGGCCGAGAACGCACCGGAGCTGGTGATCATCTCCGGCATGTCCGGAGCCGGCCGCTCCACCGCCGCGAAGTGCCTGGAGGACCTGGGCTGGTTCGTGGTGGACAACCTGCCGCCGGCCCTGATCCCGACCATGGTCGACCTGGGCGCCCGTTCCCAGGGCAACGTCGCCCGGATCGGCGTCGTCGTGGACGTCCGCGGCCGCCAGTTCTTCGACGACCTGCTGACCTCGCTGGACGAGCTGGAGAAGCGCGGCGTCCGGCTCCGGGTGGTCTTCCTGGACTCCTCCGACGACGCACTGGTCCGCCGCTTCGAGAGCGTGCGCCGCCCGCACCCGCTGCAGGCCGACGGCCGGATCGTGGACGGCATCGCCCAGGAGCGCGACCTGCTGCGCGACCTGCGCGGCGAGGCCGACCTGGTGATCGACACCTCCAACCTCAACGTGCACCAGCTGCGCGCCAAGCTGGACGCCCAGTTCGCCGACCACGACGAGCCCGAGCTGCGCGCCACCGTGATGTCCTTCGGCTTCAAGTACGGCCTGCCGGTCGACGCCGACCTGGTGGTGGACTGCCGCTTCCTGCCGAACCCGCACTGGGTGCCCGAGCTGCGGGCCCGTACCGGCACCGACTCGGACGTCGCCGACTACGTGTTCCAGCAACCCGGCGCCAACGAGTTCCTGAACGGCTACGCCGAGCTGCTGCGCATCGTCACCGAGGGTTACCGCAGGGAGGGGAAGCGCTACATGACGCTTGCCGTAGGCTGCACCGGTGGCAAGCACCGTAGCGTCGCCATGTCCGAGCGTCTGACCAAGCGTCTCATCGCCGACGGAGTCGAGACGGTGCTCGTCCACCGTGACATGGGTCGGGAGTAACCGCCGCCTTCCCTGCCGGGCCGCCGGCGGAGCCGGTGGCGGGGCCGAGGAACGCGAGGTGATTGTGGCGGGATACGTGCCCGGGCGACAGCTGCAGAGCAGGACCGCGGAGCGGGCGGCCGGCCCGTCGCCGGGTCGGCCGCGGAGCAGTCCCGCCCGGGCCAATCCGGCCCCCCGGATCACGGCGCTCGGCGGCGGGCAGGGCCTGTCCGCGTCGCTGTCCGCGCTGCGCCGGCTCACCAGCGACCTCACGGCGGTGGTCACCGTCGCCGACGACGGCGGCTCCAGCGGGCGGCTGCGCGAGGAGCTGGGGGTGCTGCCGCCCGGCGACCTGCGCAAGGCGCTGGCCGCGCTGTGCGGGGACGACGACTGGGGCCGCACCTGGTCCGAGGTGATCCAGCAGCGCTTCACCGGCAACGGCGAGCTGGGCGGCCACGCCGTCGGCAACCTGCTGATCGTGGCGCTGTGGGAGAAGCTCGGCGACCCGGTCGCGGCGCTGGACTGGGTCGGCCGGCTGCTGAACGTCCAGGGCCGGGTGCTGCCGATGTCGGCGGTGCCGCTGGACATCGAGGCCACCGTGCGCGGCCACGACCCGGCCCGCCCGGCCGAGCTCACCGCCGTCCGCGGCCAGGCCGACGTGGCCGTCACCCCCGGCACCGTGCAGTCGATCCGGCTGCTGCCGGACGGGCCGCCGGCCGTCCCGGAGGCCGTCACGGCGGTCCGGGAGGCGGACTGGGTGGTGCTCGGCCCCGGCTCCTGGTTCACCAGCGTGCTGCCGCACCTGCTGGTGCCCGAGCTGGCCAAGGCGCTGGTGGAGACCCGCGCCCGCCGCCTGCTCACCCTGAACCTGGCCCCGCAGCCCGGGGAGACCGAGGGCTTCACCCCGCAGCGCCACCTGGAGGTCATCGCCGACCACGCTCCCGACCTCGCGGTGGATGCGATCCTGGTGGACGAGCGCGCCGTCACGGGCGGCGCCTTCGGCCAGGCGGACCTGGCCGGACTGGAGAAGGCCGCCGAGCGGATGGGTGCCGCACTGGTGCTCGGCACGGTGGCCCGCACCGACGGCACCCCGCGACACGACCCGGAGCTGTTGGCAGCCGCGTACGACCGGATTTTCCGGACACATGGAAGGATCGGGCCATGGCGATGACTCCAGCGGTGAAGGACGAGATCAGCCGGCTCCCGGTCACCCGGGCCTGCTGTCGCAAGGCTGAGGTGTCGGCGATCCTGCGGTTCGCGGGCGGGCTGCACATCGTGAGCGGCCGCATCGTGATCGAGGCGGAGCTGGACACCGGCGCGGCGGCGCGGCGGCTGCGCAAGGACCTGCTGGAGATCTTCGGGCACTCCTCCGACCTCGTGGTGATGGCGCCCGGCGGCCTGCGGCGCGGCAGCCGCTTCGTCGTCCGGGTGGTCAAGGACGGCGAGCTGCTCGCGCGCCAGACCGGGCTGGTGGACGGCCGCGGCCGGCCGATCCGGGGCCTGCCCCCGGCAGTCGTCTCCGGGGCCACCTGCGACGCCGAGGCCGCCTGGCGCGGGGCCTTCCTGGCGCACGGCTCGCTCACCGAGCCGGGCCGCTCCTCCTCGCTGGAGATCACCTGCCCCGGCTCGGAGGCGGCGCTGGCCCTGGTCGGCGCGGCCCGCCGGCTCGGCATCCCGGCCAAGGCCCGCGAGGTGCGCGGGGTGGACCGGGTGGTCATCCGCGACGGTGACGCGATCGGCGCGCTGCTGACCCGGCTGGGGGCGCACGAGTCGGTGCTCGCCTGGGAGGAGCGCCGGATGCGGCGCGAGGTCCGGGCCACCGCGAACCGGCTCGCCAACTTCGACGACGCCAACCTGCGCCGCTCGGCCCGCGCCGCGGTGGCGGCCGGCGCCCGGGTGCAGCGCGCGCTGGAGATCCTCGGCGAGGAGGTGCCCGAGCACCTGGCGGCGGCCGGCCAGCTGCGGATGCAGCACAAGCAGGCCTCGCTGGAGGAGCTGGGCGCGCTCGCCGACCCGCCGCTGACCAAGGACGCGGTGGCCGGCCGGATCCGCCGCCTGCTGGCGATGGCCGACAAGCGGGCGGCCGAGCTGGGCCTGCCGAGCACCGAGGCCAACCTGACCGACGAGATGGCGCTCAACTGATCGTTCGCGGTCGATGACCGGACCGCCCCGAGTCGAAGGGGCGCGCCGGTGCCGAAAGGGAGAAGCGAGCGAGGGAGAGCCGACCGTCGGCGCCGGGTCAGAGCGCCCCGGAGGCGAGCGGGCGAGTAGCAGCGGCCGGTGTCCGGATTCCGGGCACCGGCCGTCGTCGTGTCCGGGGTCGGACGGGGGTCGGACGGGGATCCGAAATTGGTCAAGACCACTTGACCAGGACCAACGGCCCGGAGGGGCAAGGACGGAGGGCCCCGGAACGCGCCACGCCACGTCTTGCCAGGTGGCGCGATGTGCCCTCCCAGGGTCGGGAGAGGTAGGGTCGTAGGCGGTCGGGGACTTCCCAAATCTCATCCCCGTCGGCTCAGCGCCGGCGTACCTAACGAGGAGATCGGTTCGTGACGATCCGGGTAGGCATCAACGGCTTCGGCCGCATCGGCCGCAACTTCTTCCGCGCCGTCAAGGCCCAGGGCGCGGACATCGAGATCGTCGGTGTCAACGACCTCACCGACACGAAGACCCTGGCTCACCTGCTCAAGTACGACACCACCCTGGGCACCCTCCAGGCCGAGGTCTCGCACACCGAGGACAGCATCACCGTCGACGGCCACACCTTCAAGGTGACCGCCGAGCGTGACCCCGCCAACCTGCCGTGGGCCGCCCTGGGCGTCGACATCGTCGTCGAGTCCACCGGCATCTTCACCAAGGCCGAGGCCGCGAAGAAGCACCTCGCCGCCGGCGCGAAGAAGGTCATCATCTCGGCGCCCGCCACCGACGAGGACGTCACCATCGTCCTGGGTGTCAACGACGAGAAGTACGACGCCGCCAACCACCACATCATCTCCAACGCCTCCTGCACCACGAACTGCGTGGCGCCGATGGCGAAGGTGCTGAACGAGAGCTTCGGCATCGTCAAGGGTCTGATGACCACCGTCCACGCGTTCACCAACGACCAGGTGACCCTGGACTTCCCGCACAAGGACCTGCGCCGTGCTCGTGCGGCCTCGCAGAACATCATCCCGACCTCGACCGGTGCCGCCAAGGCGACCGCCCTGGTCCTGCCGGAGCTGAAGGGCAAGCTGGACGGCACCTCGCTGCGCGTCCCGGTCCCGACCGGTTCGATCACCGACCTGGTCGTCACCCTGGAGCGCGAGGTCACCAAGGAGGAGGTCAACGCGGCCTTCCAGAAGGCGGCGGAGGGTTCCCTCAAGGGCATCCTGGCCTACACCGAGGACCCGATCGTGTCGTCGGACATCGTCAACGACCCGGCCTCCTGCATCTTCGACTCGCAGCTCACCATGGTCCAGGGCAACCAGGTCAAGGTGCTCGGCTGGTACGACAACGAGTGGGGCTACTCGAACCGCGTCGTGGACCTGGTCACCCTCGTCGGTGGCCAGCTCTGACGCAGTGGGAGCTGACGTGATGTAGGGGCGAGGGCCCGGACGGCGACAACGTGCCGACCGGGCCCTCGTTCTGCGTACAAGGACTTCTCAGGCGGCCCCTGCGCCGTGCCGCCTCTGCGCATCAACCATCTCCCCAGGAGACAGAAGAACCCGTGAAGACCATCGAAGACCTGGACGTCGCCGGCAAGCGCGTCTTCGTGCGCGCCGACCTGAACGTCCCGCTGTCGGACGGCCGGATCACCGACGACGGCCGGATCCGCGCCGTGGCGCCGACCATCGCCAAGCTCGTCGAGCGCGGCGCCAGGGTCGTCGTCGCCTCCCACCTCGGCCGCCCCAAGGGTGAGCCGGACCCGCAGTTCTCGCTCGCCCCGGTCGCCGAGCGGCTCGGCGAGATCCTCGGCAAGCCGGTCGCCTTCGCCACCGACACCGTGGGCGAGTCCGCCACGGCCACCGTCGCCGCGCTGTCCGGCGGCGAGGTCGCGCTGCTGGAGAACCTGCGCTTCAACGCCGGTGAGACCAGCAAGGACGACGCCGAGCGCAAGGCCTTCGCCGAGCGGCTGGCCGCCCTGGCCGACCTGTACGTCGGCGACGGCTTCGGCGCCGTGCACCGCAAGCACGCCTCGGTGTACGACCTGCCGGCCCTGCTGCCGCACGCCGCCGGCGACCTGATCGCCACCGAGGTCGGCGTGCTCAAGAAGCTGACCGAGGACGTCAAGCGCCCGTACGTGGTGGTGCTCGGCGGCGCCAAGGTGTCCGACAAGCTCGGCGTGATCGACAACCTGCTGGAGAAGGCCGACCGGATCCTGATCGGCGGCGGCATGGCGTACACCTTCCTCAAGGCCCAGGGCCACGAGGTCGGCATCTCGCTGCTGCAGGCGGACCAGATCCCGGTCTGCCTGGAGTACCTGGCCCGGGCCGAGGCGCGCGGCGTCGAGTTCGTGCTGCCGGTGGACGTCCTGGTCTCGGCCGAGTTCCCGGACCTCAAGGGCAAGACCCCGGCGACCTACGACATCGTCTCCTCGGACGCCATCCCGGCCGACCAGGAGGGCCTGGACATCGGCCCGAAGACCCGCGAGCTGTACGCGGCGAAGCTGGCCGACGCGGGCACCGTGTTCTGGAACGGTCCGATGGGCGTCTTCGAGCACCCCGACTACGCGAACGGCACCAAGGCCGTCGCGCAGGGCCTGCTGGACAGCGACGCGTTCACCGTGGTCGGTGGCGGCGACTCCGCCGCGGCCGTCCGCATCCTGGGCTTCGACGAGAACGCCTTCGGACACATCTCGACCGGCGGTGGCGCGAGCCTCGAGTACCTGGAGGGCAAGACCCTTCCCGGTCTCGCCGCCCTGGAGGACTGAGAAACACATGACTGAGCGTCTCCCGCTGATGGCGGGCAACTGGAAGATGAACCTCAACCACCTCGAGGCCATCCAGCACACCCAGAAGCTGGCCTTCGCGCTGGCCGACAAGGACTACGAGGCCGTCGAGGTCGCCGTCCTGGTGCCGTTCACCGACCTGCGGTCGGTGCAGACCCTGGTCTTCGGCGACAAGCTGAAGATCAAGTACGGCTCGCAGGACATCTCGCGGCACGACGGCGGCGCCTACACCGGCGAGGTCTCCGGACCGATGCTGGCCAAGCTCCAGTGCACCTACGCGGTGATCGGCCACTCGGAGCGCCGCCAGTACCACGGCGAGAACGAGGAGATCGTCAACGCCAAGGTCAAGGCCGCCTACCGGGCCGGGGTCACCCCGATCCTGTGCATCGGCGAGCCGCTGGAGATCCGCAAGGCCGGCACCCACGTCGAGCACACCCTGGCCCAGCTGGACGGCGCCCTGGAGGGCGTCCCGGCGGACCAGGCCGAGTCGATCGTGGTCGCCTACGAGCCGGTCTGGGCGATCGGCACCGGCGAGGTGGCCACCCCGGAGGACGCGCAGGAGGTCTGCGCCGCGATCCGGGTCCGCCTGGCCGAGCTGTACAGCGCCGAGCTGGCCGACAAGGTCCGTGTGCTGTACGGCGGTTCGGTCAAGTCGTCGAGCGCGGCCGGCCTGATGGCCAAGCCCGACATCGACGGCGGCCTGATCGGCGGTGCCTCGCTGGACGCCGACGAGTTCGTCAAGATCGTGCGCTACCGTGAGCAGGCAGTAGGCTAACGCCGCCGCAGCAACGTAGGCTTTGGGGCCGGACCGCCGACAGCGGTCCGGCCCCGTCGCCGAAGATACGAGAGAGTTGGTCCGGTCGTGGTTCTCGGGTTCTCGATTGCCCTGATCATCTTCAGCCTGCTGATGATCCTGCTGGTGCTCCTGCACAAGGGGAAGGGCGGCGGCCTGTCGGACATGTTCGGTGGCGGTGCCATGTCCACCGGTGGCGGTTCGGCGGTGGCCGAGCGCAACCTGGACCGCATCACCATCGTGGTCGGCATCGGCTGGTTCGCCTCCATCATGGCGCTGGGCCTGGTCCTGAAGTACAAGAGCTGACGCAGCCCTGACGCCCCGTCGCCCGAGCGCCTATCCTGGGACGGTCGGGGGCGGAGGCGATGGTGGCGGAGGCTTAAGTCCTGCTTACACTAGGACGACTTTCGCCACCGACGCGCACCGCGGCGGGTCGGCGCACCAGCACGCAGGGAGTCAGACCGTGGCAAGTGGCAACGCCATCCGTGGGAGCAGGGTCGGGGCAGGCCCGATGGGGGAGGCGGAGCGCGGCGAGTCCGCTCCGCGCAACAGGATCTCCTTCTGGTGCGCCAACAAGCACGAGACGCGCCCCAGCTTCGCCGCCGAGGCCGTCATCCCGGACACCTGGGACTGCCCGCGCTGCGGCTTCCCGGCCGGGCAGGACGAGCACAACCCGCCGGCGCCCTCGCGCAACGAGCCGTACAAGACCCACCTCGCCTACGTCCGGGAGCGGCGCACCGACGCCGACGGCGAGGCGATCCTCGCCGAGGCGCTGGCCAAGCTGCGCGGCGAGATCTGAGGAGCTGACGACAAAGGGCGCCACCCGTCGAGTGACGGGGGCGCCCTTCGGCGTTCCTGCTGTTCCTGCTGTTTCCGGCGTTCCCCGCCGTCCCGGCCGCGGCGGCCGGGACGGCTGTTACGCGGAGGCCGGCGGGTACAGCTGCGGCGGGATCCGCTCGGCGGCGGCGCGGTCCAGCAGCCACAGGGTGCGGCTGCGGCCGTACGCGCCGGAGGCGGGCGCCTGGAGCTCGCCGGGGCCGGACAGGGCCAGCGCGACCGCGCCCGCCTTGTCCTCGCCGGCGGCCAGCAGCCAGACCTCGCGGGCCGCCCGGATCGCCGGGAGGGTGAGCGAGACCCTGGTCGGCGGGGGCTTGGGGGCCCCGCGCACGCCGATCACCGTCAGCTCGGTCTCCCGCACGCCCGGGTGCTCCGGGAAGAGCGAGGCGACGTGGGTGTCCGGGCCGACGCCGAGCAGCAGCACGTCGAAGGCCGGGACGCCGAGCCGGTCGCCCGGTCCGGCGGCCTTGGCCAGCTCCTCCGCGTAGCGGGCGGCGGCCGCCTCCACGTCCGAGCCGTCCACCCCGTCCGAGGCGGGCATCTCGTGCACCCGCGCCGGGTCGAGCGGGACGGCGTCCAGCAGCTCGGCGCGGGCCTGGACGGCGTTGCGGTCCGGGTCGGCGGCGGGGACGAAGCGCTCGTCGCCCCACCACAGGTCCAGCCGGCCCCAGTCGACCGCGTCGCGCGCCGGGGAGGCGGCGATCGCGGCCAGCAGGGCGTTGCCGTTGCGGCCGCCGGTGAGCACCACCGAGGCGGTGCCGCGGGCGGCCTGGGCGTCCACGATCCGGGTGATCAGTCGGGCCGCGGCCGCCTGGGCCATCAGCTCCTTGTCCCGGTGGACGACCAGCTGCGGGGTCGCGGCCGTCATGCGCTGCCCTTGGCGGCGCGCTTGCCCGCGGCCTTCTTCGCGGCGGGCTTGTCCGCGTCGGCGGTCACCCGGGCCGGGTCGGCCACCGCGGCGTCGGCGGCCGCGGCCGCCGCGTCGGCGACGGGCTCGGCCGCGGCCACCGGGGCGGTCTGCTCCGAGGGCTCGCGCAGCCGCTCGACGGACGTGCGCACGGCCGACGAGTAGATGTCGTCCGGGTCCAGCCGGCGCAGCTCCTCGGCGATCAGCTCCGAGGTCTCGCGCCGCTTGAGCGCCACCTGGCGGTCCGGCGAACCGGGCATGGAGAGCGTGCCCATCAGGCCGTCCGGACGGTCCAGGGTGATGTCCCCGTCCTTGGTGCGCAGGTGCACCGCGGTGATGCCGGGGCCGCCGGTGACGACCCGCTCGACCGGCACGTTCAGCCGGTTGAGCAGCCACAGGCCGAGCAGCTCGACGCTGGGGTTGTAGGACTCGCCCTCGACCACCACCGAGCTGACGGCGGCCGGCCGCTGGTCCAGCGCGGCGGCCAGCATCGAGCGCCAGCCGGTGATCCGGGTCCAGGCCAGGTCGGTGTCGCCCGGGGTGTAGCTCTGGGCCCGCTGGGCGAGCTGGCCGACCGGGGACTCGGCGGTGACGGCGTCGGTGATCCGGCGCTGGGCGAGCGCGCCCAGCGGGTCCTGCGCCGGGTGCTGCGGCGCGTTGTCCGGCCACCAGACCACGGTCGGGGCGTCCGGCAGCAGCAGCGGCAGGACCACCGACTGGGCGTGCGAGGCGAGTTCGCCGTGCATGCGCAGGATGACCGTTTCTCCGGAGCCGGCGTCCGAGCCGACCAGGATCTCGGCGTCCAGCCGGGTCTCGGCGCGGGCCCGGGGCGAGCGGCCGGCGCGCTTGATCACCGCGAGGGTGCGCATCGGGTGCTCGCGGGAGGCCTCGTTGGCGGCCTTGAGGGCGTCGTAGGCGCTGCCCTCGTCGGTCACGATGACCAGGGTGAGCACCATGCCGGCGGCGGTGGAGCCGCTGGTCCGGCGCGCCTCCATCAGCGCGGCGTTGATCTTGCTGGACGTCGTGTTGGTGAGGTCGATCTTCATGGCCGCCGCCAGCTCCTGCCGTCTCGTGCGAGCATCTCGTCCGCCTCGGTGGGGCCCCAGGTGCCCGCCGCGTACTGGGCGGGCTTGCCGTGGGCGTCCCAGTACTTCTCGATCGGGTCGAGGATCTGCCAGGAGAGCTCGACCTCCTGGTGGCGCGGGAACAGGTTGGCGTCGCCGAGCAGCACGTCGAGGATGAGCCGCTCGTACGCCTCCGGGCTGGACTCGGTGAAGGACTCGCCGTAGGCGAAGTCCATCGTGACGTCCCGGACCTCGAAGGAGGTGCCCGGCACCTTGGAGCCGAACCGCACCGTCACGCCCTCGTCCGGCTGGACCCGGATGACCAGGGCGTTCTGCCCCAGCTCCTCGGTCGCGTAGGAGTCGAACGGCAGGTACGGGGCGCGCTGGAAGACCACCGCGATCTCGGTGACCCGGCGGCCCAGCCGCTTGCCGGTGCGCAGGTAGAACGGGACGCCCGCCCAGCGGCGGTTGTTGATCTCCAGCTTGATGGCCGCGTAGGTGTCGGTCTTGGAGTCCGGGTTGATGCCGTCCTCGTCCAGGTAGCCGACCACCTCCTCGCCGCCCTGCCAGCCGGCCGCGTACTGGCCGCGCACGGTGTGCCGGCCGAGGTCGGCCGGGAGCTTGACGGCGCTGAGCACCTTGAGCTTCTCGGCCACCAGCGCCTTCGGGTGGAAGGACGCCGGCTCCTCGATGGCGGTGAGCGCCATCAGCTGGAGCAGGTGGTTCTGGATGACGTCACGGGCGGAGCCGATGCCGTCGTAGTAGCCGGCCCGGCCGCCGATGCCGATGTCCTCGGCCATGGTGATCTGCACGTGGTCGACGTACGACCGGTTCCAGATCGGCTCGAACATCTGGTTGGCGAAGCGCAGTGCCAGGATGTTCTGGACCGTCTCCTTGCCCAGGTAGTGGTCGATCCGGAAGACCTCGTCGCGCGGGAAGACCTCGTGGACGACCTTGTTGAGCTCCTGGGCGCTCTCCAGGTCGTGGCCGAAGGGCTTCTCGATGACGGCGCGGCGCCAGGAGCCCTGCGGCGGGTCGGCCAGGCCGTGCTTCTTGAGCTGCTGGACGACCGTGGGGAAGAACTTCGGCGGGACGGACAGGTAGAAGGCGAAGTTGCCGCCGGTGCCCTGGGCCTTGTCCAGCTCCTCGATGGTCTCGCGGAGCTTGTCGAAGGCCTCGTCGTCGTCGAAGGTGCCCTGGACGAAGCGCATGCCCTTGGCGAGCTGCTGCCAGACCTCCTCCCGGAACTGGGTCCGGGCGTGCTCCTTGACCGCGTCGTGGACCTCCTTGGCGAAGTCCTCGTCCTCCCACTCGCGGCGGGCGAAGCCCACCAGGGAGAAGCCCGGCGGCAGCAGACCCCGGTTGGCCAGGTCGTAGATGGCCGGCATCAGCTTCTTGCGGGACAGGTCGCCGGTGACCCCGAAGATGACCAGACCGGACGGCCCCGCGATGCGCGGGAGCCGCCGGTCGGAGGGGTCACGAAGCGGGTTGACGGGGGCGGCCGGGAGGTCGTCCGCGTCCGATTCCGACGTCAACTCGGGGAAATCAGTGCTCACTTGGTGTGCTCCGCTTTCGTGCGCTGGCTGTGTGAGCGGGGGTTCACTTCTCGTTGGCGAACGCGGCCAGCGAGGCGGTGACGGTGTCGAGCAGCTCCTGCCAGGACTGCTCGAACTTCTGCACGCCCTCGTCCTCCAGCACCTGGACGACGTCGTCGTAGTCCACGCCGGCGGCCGCGATGGCGTCCAGGACGGCCTTGGCGTCGGCGTAGTTGGGGACGATGGTGTTGCCGGTGACCACGCCGTGGTCGCCGGTGGCGTCCAGGGTGGCCTCGGGCATGGTGTTGACGGTGCCCGGGGCGACCAGCTCGGTGACGTACAGGGTGTCCGGCAGGGCCGGGTCCTTGACGCCGGTCGAGGCCCACAGCGGGCGCTGCGGCTTGGCGCCGGCGTCCTCCAGGGACTTCCAGCGGGCGCTGCCGGCGGTCCTGCCGTCGACCGAGCCGAAGACCTCCTCGTACGCCTGGTAGGCGAGGCGGGCGTTGGCCAGCGCGGCCTTGGAGCGCAGGTCCTTGGCGTCGCCGCCGATCTTGTCCAGGCGCTTGTCGATCTCGGTGTCCACGCGGGACACGAAGAAGGAGGCCACCGACTCGATCTGGGAGAGGTCCAGGCCCTTGGCCTTGGCGGCCTCCAGGCCGGTCAGGTAGGCGTCGATGACGGCCTTGTAGCGCTCCAGCGAGAAGATCAGCGTGACGTTGACGCTGATGCCCAGGCCGATGACCGCGGCGATGGCCGGCAGGCCGGCCTGGGTGGCGGGGATCTTGATCAGGACGTTCGGGCGGTCGACCAGCCACCACAGCTGCTTGGCTTCGGCCACGGTCGGGGCGGTCTCGTGCGCCAGACGCGGGTCGACCTCGATGGAGACCCGGCCGTCACGGCCGTTGGAGGCGTCGTAGACCGGGCGCAGCACGTCCGCGGCGTCGCGCACGTCCGAGGTGGTGATCATGCGGATCGCCTCGTCGGTGGTGACCCCGCGGACGGCGAGGTCGCGCAGCTGGCCGTCGTAGGAGCTGTCGCCGCTGCCGGCGATGGCCTTCTGGAAGATGGTCGGGTTGGTGGTGACACCCACCACGTGCTTGTTCTGCACCAGCTCGGCCAGGTTGCCGGAGTTCAGCCGCGCGCGGCTGAGGTCGTCCAGCCAGATCGCAACGCCTTCGTCGCTGAGGCGCTTCAGTGCGTCAGTCATGGTGCTTCAGTCCTTCGTCTTCTTCTGCTTCGTGGGGTAGTCAGAGGGGCCGGGCCGTCGACGTGCGGGTCTCGGGCCCGGCCGCGGGAACTGCTAGCGGTTGACGGCTTCGAGGGAGCGCAGGGCGTTGTGCGCCTCGGCGACGACGCGCTCGGAGGTCAGGCCGAACTCCTCGAACAGCACCTGGTAGTCGGCGGAGGCACCGAAGTGCTCCAGCGAGACGATCCGGCCGTGGTCGCCGACCAGCTCGCGCCAGCCCTGGGCGATGCCGGCCTCGACCGAGACGCGGGCCTTGACCGACGGCGGCAGCACGCTGTCGCGGTAGGCCTGGTCCTGCTCCTGGAACCACTCGAAGGACGGGACCGAGACCACGCGGGTCGCGATGCCCTCGGCCTCCAGGACCTCGCGGGCCTTGACGGCCAGCTGGACCTCGGAGCCGGTGCCCAGCAGGATCACCTGCGGGTCGCCGTTGCCGGCCTCGGCCAGCACGTAGGCGCCCTTGGCGGTGCCCTCGGCGGAGGCGAAGACCTCGCGGTCGAAGGTCGGGACGTTCTGGCGGGTGAGCGCGAGGCCGACCGGGCCGGGGTGGCTGGTCTGGCGCTCGATCACGGTGCGCCAGGCGACGGCCGTCTCGTTGGCGTCGGCCGGGCGGACCATGGCCAGGCCCGGGATGGCGCGCAGCGAGGCCATGTGCTCCACCGGCTGGTGGGTCGGGCCGTCCTCGCCGAGGCCGATCGAGTCGTGCGTCCAGACGTAGGTGACCGGCAGCTTCATCAGCGCGGCCAGGCGCACGGCCGGGCGCATGTAGTCGGCGAAGACCAGGAAGGTGCCGCCGTACACGCGGGTCCTGCCGTGCAGGGCGATGCCGTTCATGGTCGAGCCCATGGCGTGCTCGCGGATGCCGAAGTGGATCGTCCGGCCGTACGGGCTCGCCGACTTCAGCGGGTTGCCCTCGGGGAGGAAGGAGCTGTCCTCGTCGATGGTGGTGAGGTTGGACTCCGCGAGGTCGGCCGAGCCGCCCCACAGCTCCGGGATCACCGCGCCGAGCGCCTTGAGGGTCTCGCCGGAGGCCTTGCGGGTGGCGACGTCCTTGCCGGCCGGGAAGGAGGGGACGGCCTTCTTCCAGCCCTCGGGCAGCTCGCCGGCCTGGATGCGGTCGAACTCGGCGGCCCGGTGGGCGTTCGCGGCGCGCCAGGCGTCGAAGCCCTGCTGCCACTGGTCGCGGGCGGCCTTGCCCCGCTTGATGACCTGACGGGCGTGCTCGATGACCTGGTCGCTGACCTCGAAGGTCTTCTCCGGGTCGAAGCCCAGGACCTTCTTGGTGGCGGCGATCTCGGCGGCACCGAGCGCGGAGCCGTGCGCCTTGGCGGTGTTCTGGGCGTCCGGGGCCGGCCAGGCGATGATCGTGCGCATCGCGATCAGCGACGGGCGGGAGGTCTCGGCCTTGGCGGCGGCCAGCGCACCGGCGAGGGCCTCGACGTCGATGTCGCCGTTGGCCTTCGGGGTGACCCGCTGGACGTCCCAGCCGTACGCCTCGTAACGCTTGAGGACGTCCTCGGAGAAGGCGGTCTCGGTGTCGCCCTCGATCGAGATGTGGTTGTCGTCGTACAGGGCGACCAGGTTGCCCAGCTTCTGGTGGCCGGCCAGCGAGGAGGCCTCGGCCGAGATGCCCTCCTCCAGGTCGCCGTCGGAGACGATGGCCCAGACGGTGTGGTCGAAGGGGGACTCGCCGGCCGCCGCCTCCGGGTCGAACAGGCCGCGCTCGTAACGGGCGGCCATCGCCATGCCGACCGCGTTGGCGATGCCCTGGCCGAGCGGTCCGGTGGTGGTCTCCACGCCCGCGGTGTGGCCGTGCTCCGGGTGGCCCGGGGTGCGGCTGCCGGCCACGCGGAAGGCCTTGAGGTCGTCCAGCTCCAGGCCGTAGCCCGAGAAGTACAGCTGGGTGTAGAGCGTCAGGCTGGTGTGCCCGGGGGAGAGGACGAAGCGGTCGCGGCCGACCCAGGCCGGGTCGGTCGGGTCGTGGCGCAGGAAGCGCTGGAAGATCAGGTAGGCCGCGGGGGCCAGCGACATGGCCGTCCCGGGGTGCCCGTTACCGACCTTCTGGACAGCGTCCATCGCCAGGACCCGCGCCGTGTCAACCGTGCGCTCGTCCAGGTCGCTCCACTCGAATGCGTTCTTCGGCGCAGTGCTCACCCTGTCTCAGGGCTCCTTCCATTGTGAAGAGTGACCCCGTGAATGGGGACCGGGTCGGCCACGGCGCTGTGGTCCCGACTGTGGATGGTGCCGGTCACGGAGGGTAGATCCCGCTTCTGCGTGCGAGCCTACCGTCCGGGCCGGGGCTCACCCTCCGTGCCGGGACAACCGGGATTTCCGCATGGTGATTCCCACTAGGGCGTTCTGATCCCTTTCGTCCCAGGCTCTCCCGATTCGGCTGGGCGCGCCGCCCGGGTGGTCAAGGCGGGTTGCGGGGACGCGGCGGAGGCGCTTCGTGGCTTCACCCAGTCGGTTGACCCGGGGGAGGGCCGTCCGCCCCGCCGGGGGACCCCGGAGCCGGTTGGGATGTATGGAGCGTCTATGGTGTCGTGGTACGCGCAGAGCGGACGATTCGGGACCCTTCGTTCCTGTGGACGCCTGCGAAGTTTCATCTTCAGTTGGGGTGTTAGTGACCGCCGTCGAAACCCGTCCCGCCGGGGTCACCGGGGCGACTCCTGCGCACCGGCCCATCGGGGCCCGTGTCGGCGCCTTCGTCGCACTGACCAAGCCGCGGATCATCGAGCTGCTGCTGATGAGCACCGTGCCGGTGATGTTCCTGGCCCAACAGGGCGTGCCGAACATGCTGCTGGTGCTCAAGGTCGTGGTCGGCGGCTACCTGTCGGCGGGCGGTGCCAACGCCCTCAACATGTACATCGACCGCGACATCGACGCGCTGATGACCCGCACCGAGCGGCGGCCGATCGTCACCGGGATGGTGTCCCCGCGCGAGGCGCTGGTCTTCGGCATCGCGCTCGGCGTCCTCTCCACCCTGTTGCTCGGCTTCGGGGTCAACTGGCTCTCCGCCGGACTCGCGCTCGGCGCGCTGCTGTTCTACGTGTTCGTCTACACGCTGGGGCTCAAGCGGCGCACCTCGCAGAACATCGTCTGGGGCGGCATCGCCGGCTGCATGCCGGTGCTGATCGGCTGGTCCTCGGTGACCGACTCGGTGTCCTGGGCGGCGGTCGCGCTGTTCCTGGTGGTCTTCTTCTGGACCCCGCCGCACACCTGGGTGCTGTCGATGAAGGTGCGCGACGACTACGAGCGGGCCGGCGTGCCGATGCTCCCGGTCGTCAAGGGCAACGTGGCCGTCGGCAAGCAGGTCGTCGCCTACTCCTGGGTGATGGTCGCGGTCTCGCTGGCCGTCTGGCCGCTCGGGCACATGAGCTGGCTGTACCCCGTCGCCGCGGTGCTGCTCGGCGGGTTCTGGCTGCGCGAGGCGCACGCGCTGTACGGGCGGGCCAAGGCCGGGATCGTGGGCGCCAAGCTCAAGGAGATGCGGCTGTTCCACTGGTCGATCACCTACCTGTCGCTGCTGTTCGTGGTGTGCGCGATCGACCCGTTCGTGAAGTAAGGCCCCCGTTTCTGGTTGCGCGAAGAGCCCCGGTCCTGGTGGACCGGGGCTCTTCGCGTTGTCTTCGTGTCGTCACCGGGCCGGTAGCTCGGAGGGGCCGACGTGGTCGTCCAGCCAGTCCTTGAGCGGCTGGGAGGCTTGGAGGAAGGCGGTGATCCGGGTGTGGGCGGTGCGGGTGCCGAGCCACTTCGCGGGCGGCCACTCCTGCCAGGCGACCAGTCCCTTGTGGCGGAGCAGCTCGATCCGCGGGTGGTCCTTGGGGAAGCCGCGCGGGGCGGTCTTGAGGGAGTCCCGGCCGAACACCTGGGGGCCGTCCTTCTCCACCGCGGCGATCACCCGCTCCAGCTCGGCGCCGCTGACGTCCTCGGCGACGGCGGCGCGGTAGCGGTCCAGCTGGTCCGGGGCGAGCTGGTACATCCCGTTGCCGCAGGCCAGGCCGTCGGCGGAGAGCTGGATGTAGCCACCGGCCTCCAGGTGCGCGCCGATGTGCGTCTTGTACGGGGACTTGTCGGCGCTGAACCGGACGTCCCGGTTGGGGCGGAAGATCTTCCCCGGCCCGAACTCCGGCTCCAGCTCGGCGAGCAGCAGCTCCATCGGCGCCCGTACGGCTTCGTCGTACTGCGCCTTGTGGGCCTGCCAGAAGGTCTTGGAGTTGTCGGCCTCGAGGTGCTCGTAGAAGTCCAGCGCCTCGGCCGGCCAGCCTGTGAACGTCATGTTCCGAGTATGTGGCCCGGTGCACAGGGCGCTCCCGTCGCCAGCGCCTCTACCGGTGGGTAGCATGCGGGCATGAGCAGCGCAGAGACCGCCACCGCCGCCACGCCGGACGCCCGCACCGAGCGCCGCGCCAAGCGCATCGCCAAGCACCTCACCAGCTTCGCCCAGCAGCACGGCGGCAGCGCCGACGCGGTCGTCGAGTACGTCGGCGGCGTGGCCACCCGCATCGTCGTGGTCGGCGCGGACGGCGCCTGGGGCGACCAGGTCGCCCCCACCTACGCCGTCGGCCGCCGGGCCGCCGAACTGGCCGGACTCACCCTGCACGAGAACTTCGAGGGCGAGCTGGGCCTCAAGGTCAAGACCGGCCCGTACGAGTGGAAGCGCATGGCGGGCATCCAGCTCGGCGGCTGAGTCTTCGAGTGTGGTGACGGCCCGGCTCCCCACGTGGGGAGCCGGGCCGTCGTGTTCAGCGTGTTCAGATGGGGAGGTTCCAGCCCGGGCCGTCCTCCTGGCCGATCCAGACGCGCTGGCCTGAGCCCGAGACGGTGATCCCGAAGCCCTCCTGGTGTGGCTCGCCGGCCCGCTGCCAGGCTTCGACCGCGCTTTCCACCTGGTCCCAGAGCCGGAGCGGGCCGCGCTGGATCACGCTCCACCCGCCGACCGGGTCGGGCGCGGTCCGGGCCTGGGAGCCGGTGGCCACGTCGGAGAGGATCTGGTGTCCGCCGGCTCCCATCCGCTCGGCCGAGGGCGCTGCGAGCTGTGCGACCCAGCTGCCCGTCCAGGTGCCGATGATCTCGGGGTCGATCCTGGTCGGGCGTTCGTCTCCGGGGAGCAGGGACAGGCTCTGGCGGGGCGGCCGGTCGTGGGGGCGGGCCATCATGAAGCTGGTGTAGCCGGGCAGGAAGCGGCCGGCGGCCTCACCGGGGGCGGTCACGGTGAGGAGGGCGAGGCCGAACCCGAAGGACCAGCCCGACAGCGTGACCAGGATCCGGCCGCCGGGCTTCACCTGGTGCAGCCACGGGGGTGGGACGTAGCGGACCGCGCAGGTGGCGATCAGTCGGTCGTAGTCACCGTCTTCCGGGTCGCCGAGCAGTCCGTCGCCGATGACCAGCCGGGGCGCGTAGCCCGCTGCGGCGATGGCCGTAGCCGCGGTCGCGCCCACCGTCGGGTCGTACTCGACGCTGGTGATGGCGGTGTCCCCGAGGCGGTGCGCGCCGAGGGCGGTCGAGTAGCCGGTACCGGTGCCGATCTCCAGCACCCGGTGGCCGGGCTCGACGCCGAGTTGGTGCCACATGCGCAGGACGAGGGACGGCAGGGTGGACGAGGAGGACGGGGTGCCGGTCGCGGTCCCGTCGGGCACGTCCTCGGGACGGGTCCGCCCGTCGAGCTGGGTGACCAGCGTTTCGTTGGTGTAGACGTGCTCCAGCCACCCGGGCTCGTGCTGGTGGACGGGGCGGTAGACGGTCGGGTTGCTTCCCGGCACCGGCACGAAGAACGACCCGACGAACAGCTCCCGGGGGACGGTTCGGGCGGCGTCCTCCCAGGCGGGTTCGGTGATCTTGTCCTCCCCGGTCAGGCTGTCCACCAGGGCTGCGCGGAGCTGCGCCGATGTGCTCATGAGTCGGGACCTCTCTCCAGCTGGTCGGCAATGGCCTGGGCGATCGCGGCAGTGGTCTCGGCGGGCTGCCACGCCCACTGGCCGTTGGGGTTGCACTCGAGAAAGCTCCAGTCGCCGCGGACGGTCACGGCGAAGTCGAACGCACCGAAGGCCAGGCGGAGTTCGGCGAGGTAGCCGGTGATCGCGCGAGCGACCGGCTCGGGTACCTCGATCGGTGCGCACGTCATCAGGTCCTGTCGGTGGCGCCAGTCGAGATCGGGGCTGTCGATCCGGACCGCGAACAGCCTGTCGCCAACAGCGGTGACTCGCGCGTCGAAGGCCTTGTCCACCTTGGCCTGGAACAGGTGCGGGCAGACGGACACGGCGTCGGTGATGTCGGTGGGGTCGACTTCCCATACCCATACGGTCCGTGCGGTTCCGTCCTCGGCGCGGAAGCGGCTGTCCCACAGGGGTTTGTAGACGGCTCCACCGGGATGGTCGGTGCAGAACCGGCATGCTTCGGCGGGATCGGTGGTGATGACTGTGTCCGGGACCAGGAACCCCGCCCGGCTCGCCACGGCGAGCTGGGCGGGCTTGTACTCCGCATCGCGGATGCGCCACGGGTGATTGACGTAATGGGCTCCGGGGAGCGATGCGAGGATGCCGCCGACGCCCCAGAACGCCTGTGAGCCGGCGAACTTCGCCGTGTGCTCGTCCAGCCCCGAGGGTGCCTCGTAGGGCGAGGGGCGGCGGACCCAGACCGACCGCACCCGGGTGAGGTCGAGCTCCCGGCTCGGCGTGCGGAGAACGCCCCGCTGCTCGCCCGTGCGGTACTGGGCGGTCAGCAGGGCACCTTCGAGCAGATCGGCACCGGGGTCGACCCGGACGACCGGGACCCTGCGTTCGGCCAGGATGCGGAGCACTACGTCGGCTGTCACGTCGTAGGCGTTGGTCAGGACCAGGACGGCGGCCCGGTGCCGATCCGGTGTCATGTCAGCCCGTTCCCTGGTCCTGGTCGATCGCGGGCATGCTGTCCATGTCGGTTGGCGCGTTCTGCTGCCCGCTCTGGCCGTCGCCGCCGCCCGTGCTCGTGGGCGTGCTGGTCTCGGTGCTGGTGCCGTGCGCACCCATCTCGACCGTGTGGCCGTGCTCGTCCATGAACACGGCGATCTGCGTCTCGGGATCGATCACGGGCGTGAGGGCCGGGATCGAGCTGGACCCGGGGTACGGCCCCATGCGGGTGGTGCCCCACGGTGCGGTGGTCATCTGGACAGTTCCTCCTTGGGCATTGGTGATTGAGGGCGAGAAC
>NZ_JBHZCN010000062.1:0-57618 GCF_042755465.1 Kitasatospora sp. NPDC059160
CCGCCGCGCCCCCGTCCGGGACTCCCGGACGGGGCCGCGGCGCGTTCCGGGCCCTCCCGGGCGGAGCCCGCTGTGACGCATCAGCCACGCCCGCACACGCGGCGTACGCTTCCCTTTGCGATAACCTGACGCCGGTCTCTCGATGTCGAGAGATCATCCTCGGCTCCAGTGCGCCGGTGTGCCTGGGGCACCTGGCGATTTGCTGGAGAAGGTAGAAATGACCCGCACCCCCGTCAACGTCACCATCACCGGAGCGGCCGGCCAGATCGGCTACGCGCTGCTCTTCCGCATCGCCTCGGGCCACCTGCTCGGTGCCGACGTGCCGGTGAACCTGCGCCTCCTGGAGATCCCGCAGGGCCTCAAGGCCGCCGAGGGCACCGCCATGGAGCTCGTCGACTGCGCGTTCCCGCTGCTGCGCGACATCACCATCACCGACCAGCCGAACGTGGCCTTCGACGGCGCCAACGTCGCCCT
The DNA here is from genome assembly GCF_042755465.1 of Kitasatospora sp. NPDC059160. Classification (NCBI taxonomy): domain Bacteria; kingdom Bacillati; phylum Actinomycetota; class Actinomycetes; order Kitasatosporales; family Streptomycetaceae; genus Kitasatospora; species Kitasatospora sp. NPDC059160. The sequence continues at coordinate 475 of NZ_JBHZCN010000062.1, forward strand.
GCTGGTCGGCGCCCGCCCGCGCACCGCCGGCATGGAGCGCGGCGACCTGCTGTCGGCCAACGGCGGCATCTTCGGCCCGCAGGGCAAGGCCATCAACGCCCACGCCGCGGACGACATCAAGGTCCTGGTCGTCGGCAACCCGGCCAACACCAACGCCCTGATCGCCCAGCGCAACGCCCCGGATGTCCCGGCCGAGCGCTTCACCGCGATGACCCGCCTGGACCACAACCGCGCGGTCGGCCAGCTGTCCGGCAAGACCGGCGCCCTGGTCTCCGACATCAAGCGCGTCACCATCTGGGGCAACCACTCCGCGACCCAGTACCCGGACATCTTCCAGGCCGAGATCGCCGGCAAGCCGGCCTTCGAGGCCGTCGGCAGCGACCAGGCCTGGCTGGAGAACGACTTCATCCCGACCGTCGCCAAGCGCGGCGCGGCCATCATCGAGGCCCGCGGCGCCTCCTCGGCCGCCTCGGCCGCCAACGCCGCCATCGACCACGTGCACACCTGGGTCAACGGCACCGCCGAGGGCGACTGGACCTCCATGGGCGTCGTCTCCGACGGCTCCTACGGCGTCCCGGCCGGCCTGATCTCCTCCTTCCCGGTCACCACCAAGGACGGCAAGTTCGAGATCGTCCAGGGCCTGGAGATCTCCGACTTCTCCCGCGCCCGCATCGACGCCTCGGTCAAGGAGCTGACCGAGGAGCGCGACGCGGTCCAGGAGCTGGGCCTCATCTGAGCCCCGCCGCACGGCCCTTGCGACGGCCCGCCACCCCCGCCGGGGGCGGCGGGCCGTCTGCTGTTCGCCCGCTCTCCCTTTCGGCACCGGCGCGCCCCTTCGGCTCGGGGCGGGTGTTCGCCCGCTCGCCTCCGGGGCGCTCCGACCCGGTGCGGGGCGGGTGTTCGCCCGCTCGCCCCCGGGGTGGAGGCCCGGGCCGGGACACCTCGGCCGCCTACACTGGCCCGCTGTGAACGAAACCCTCGGGGACGCCGCGCTCGTCCTCGTCTTCATCCTGCTGGGCGGCCTGTTCAACGTCGCGGAGATCTCGCTGATCTCGCTGCGCGAGGGCCAGATCCGGACGCTGGAGGCGCACGGCACCCGGCGCTCGGCCCGGGCCGCGCACCTGGCCGCCGACCCCAACCGCTTCCTGGCGGCCGTCCAGGTCGGCGTGACCTGCATGGGCTTCCTGTCCGCCGCGTTCGGCGCGGACACCCTGGCCGGCAAGGTCGCCCCGCTCTTCGTCCGGGCGGGGCTGTCCCAGGGGGTGGCGGACGCCCTCGCCCTGGTCGGCCTGACCCTGCTGATCAGTTACGTCTCGCTGGTGCTCGGCGAGCTCACCCCCAAGCGGATCGGTCTGCAGCGCGCCGAGTCCATCGCGGTGATCGCCGCCCCCGTGGTGGACGTGATGTCGGTGGCGCTGCGCCCGGTGATCTGGCTGCTCGGCCACTCCACCAACCTGATGGTCCGGCTGTTCGGCGGCGATCCGGCGGCCGGGCGCGGCTCGATGAGCTCCGAGGAACTGCGCGGCCTGGTCGCCTCCAACACCGAACTGGGAAGCGACGAGCGGGCGTTGATCGCGGACGTGTTCGCCGCGGGGGAGCGCCAGCTGCGCGAGGTGATGGTCCCGCGCACCGAGGTGACCTTCCTGGACGCGGAGCGCCCGCTGGCCGCCGTACGGCACCAGTCCGAGACCTCGCCGCACTCGCGCTACCCGGTGGTCGAGGGCAGCGCCGACGCGGTGGTCGGCTTCGTGCACGTCCGGGACCTCTACGGCGCCCGCGGCGAGCAGGCCGTCAAGGTCCGCGACCTGGCCCGCCCGGTCAAGCTGCTGCCCGGCACCAAGCGGGTGCTGGAGGCGATGGGCGAGATGCGCCGGGAGGGCCACCACCTGGCGATCGTGGTGGACGAGTACGGCGGCACCGCCGGCATCGTCACCCTGGAGGACCTGGTCGAGGAGGTGATCGGCGAGATCCGGGACGAGTACGACCGGCCGGAGTCCGCGCCGACCCGCCGACTGGCCGGCGGCGGCACGGAGCTGGACGGCCTGCTCAACCTCGGCGACTTCACCGAGGAGACCGGCGTCACCCTGCCCGAGGGCCCGTACGAGACGGTGGCCGGCTGCCTGGTGGCCTCGCTCGGCCGGCTGCCCCGGGACGGTGACCAGGCCCGGATCCCGGTCGAGGGCGGCGGCGCGGTGCTGCTGACGGTGGCCAAGGTGGAGGGCCGGCGGATCGCCCGGGTGAGGGTGAGTGCGGTCACACCGGAGGAGCCTGCGGGGCCGGAGGTTTCCTGAGCGACCGGGGGAACTGGAAGAATGGCCCGCATGGTCAACGCAGCGGTCACCGGTCCGGTCAAGGATCGCCCCCGGGTGCTCTCCGGGATCCAGCCCACCTCCGGCTCGTTCCACCTCGGCAACTACCTGGGCGCCGTGCGCCAGTGGGTCGACCTGCAGAAGGAGAACGACGCCTTCTACATGGTCGTCGACCTGCACGCGATCACCGTGCCGCAGGACCCGGTGACCTTGCGCCAGAACACCCGGGTGTCCGCCGCCCAGCTGCTCGGCGCCGGTCTGGAGCCGGAGCACTGCACCCTCTTCGTCCAGTCGCACGTGCCCGAGCACGCGCAGCTCGGCTGGGTGATGAACTGCCTCACCGGCTTCGGCGAGGCCTCCCGGATGACCCAGTTCAAGGACAAGTCCTCCCGGTACGGCGCCGACAGCACCACCGTCGGCCTGTTCACCTACCCGATCCTGCAGATCGCGGACATCCTGCTCTACCAGGCGGACGCCGTCCCGGTCGGCGAGGACCAGCGCCAGCACGTGGAGATCACCCGCGACATCGCGGAGCGGTTCAACTCGCGCTACGCCCCCACGTTCACGATCCCGAAGCCGTACATCCTCAAGGAGACGGCGAAGATCATGGACCTCCAGGACCCGGGCATCAAGATGAGCAAGTCGGCCTCCTCGGCCAAGGGCCTGGTCAGCCTGCTGGACGAGGCGAAGGTCAGCGCCAAGAAGTTCAAGAGCGCCGTCACCGACACCGGCACCGTGGTCTCCTACGACGAGGAGCAGAAGCCGGGCGTCTCCAACCTGCTGCGGATCCACTCCGCGCTCAGCGGGCAGTCGGTCGAGCAGCTGGTCGCGCACTTCGAGGGCAAGATGTACGGCGCCCTCAAGACCGAGCTGGCCGAGCTGTTCACCGAGTGGGTCACCCCCTTCCAGGAGCGCACCAGTACCTTCCTGGACGACCCGGCCGAGCTGGACCGGGTGCTGGCGATCGGCGCCGAGAAGGCCCGCGCGGTGGCCTCCGAGACGCTGGCGACCGTGTACGACCGGATCGGCTTCCTCCCGGCCGCCAAGCGGTGACTCCGCTCTCGCGCATGCCCGATGGTGGCGACCTCCCGGAGGTCGTCACCATCGGCGTGTCCGTGAGCGTGCCGGACCCGCACGGCGCGCGGATCCAGGACGCCCGGGCCGGGCTCGGGGACCCGCAGGCCCGCTCGATACCGACGCACGTCACGCTGCTGCCGCCCACCGAGGTGCCGGCCGAGCTGCTGCCGAAGATCGAGGACCACCTGTCGGCGGTGGCCGCGGCGCACCGGCCGTTCCGGATGCTGCTGCGCGGCGCCGGCACCTTCCGGCCGGTCTCCCCGGTGGTGTTCGTCCGGGTCGAGGAGGGCGCGCACGAGTGCCGGCTGCTGGAGGCGGGCGTGCGGTCCGGCCCGCTGGCCCGCGAGCTGGCCTTCCCGTACCACCCGCACGTGACGGTGGCCCACGGCCTGTCGGAGGACGCGCTGGATCGCGCGTACGAGCAGGCGCGCGGGTTCCGGGCGTCCTTCCCGGTGCCGGGCTTCTCGCTCTCCCGGTTCGACGCGGACGAGGTCTGGCGGCCCTGGCGGGCCTACCGGTTCTCCTGAACTACCCCGCGGTGCGGCCGAGTTCGATCATCCGGTCGACCACCCGGCGGGCCGCGCCGCCGTCGTCCAGGGCGCAGTGCGCGGCCCGGAAGCGCCGGTAGCGCTCCGCGTAGCCGGGCGCCGACCGCTCGCCGCTGTCGGCGAGTTCGCGCAGCGCGCCGAGCAGTTCCGCGGAGTCCGGCACCAGCGGGCCGGGCGCGTCCGCCTCGAAGTCGAAGTAGAAGCCGCGCAGGGTGTCGCGGTAGTGCTCCAGGTCGTAGGTGAAGAAGTAGACCGGGCGGCCGGTGATCGCGAAGTCGAACATGATCGACGAGTAGTCGGTCACCAGTACGTCCGCGATCAGCAGCAGGTCCTGCGGGTCGGGGAAGTCCCCGCAGTCGAACAGGAAGCCGTCGCCGGCGCCGGGCAGCGGGTCGCGCACGTGCGAGTGCGGGCGGACCAGCAGCACGTGGTCCTCGCCGAGCAGCCGGCGGGCGTGGTCGAGGTCGAGCCGCAGGTCGAGCCGGAAGCCGTCGCCGTCGCCGCGCTGCTGGTCCTCGCGCCAGGTCGGCGCGTACAGCACGACCCGCTTGCCCTCGGGGATGCCGAGCCGGCGGCGGACGGCCGCGGCGGCCCGGGGCTCGGACCGGGCCAGCACGTCGCCGCGCGGGTAGCCGGACTCCAGCACCTCGCCGTCGTAGCGGAAGGCGCGCTGCAGGATCGGGGTGGCGAAGGGGCTGGGGGAGAGCAGCAGGCTCCACTGCGGGGTCTCCCGGTCGAGCGCCTCCAGGTAGCCGTGGTCGGCGAGCCAGGGGTTGTCGACGTCGTGGGCGATCCGCTTGAGCAGCGAGCCGTGCCAGGTCTGCACCACGACCTGGCCCTCGCGGCGCTCCAGGAAGTCCGGGAAGTGGGTGTTGCCGACCAGGTACCGGCAGGTGGCCAGGGCCCGGTACCACTGGGGGCTCCAGATCCGGATCGGGACGACCCCGGGCGGCAGTTCGGCCTGGCCGTCGTCGACCACCCACAGGTGCTCCAACGGCTCGCCGCGGCGCACGAGTTCGGCGTGCACCGCGCGCGGGGAGTCGGCGTAGCCGCGGCCGCCGAACACGTCGTACAGCACCGCCTCGCGCAGCGGCTCGCGGCGGGCCGCCGGGTACTGCTCGGTGCGCAGCCGGGCCTGGGCCCAGGCGCTGCGCTCGGTGGCGTCGAGCACCGGGGTGGAGTCCACCAGCAGGGTGTCGTGCCAGCGGCGCTGCAGCAGGACGTCCTTGCCGCCGGTGGTCGCGGTGGCGGGCAGGGCGGGCAGCACGGTCGGGGCGGCGAGCAGCGGCCGGGCCGGCCCGGAGCGGTCGGCCGGCTCCAGGGCGGCCTCCCAGACGCCCTTGCGCAGCGGCAGCACGGCGCCGTCGGAGCCGGTACGGGTGGCGGGCACCCGGACCCGGAAGCGGCCGTCCGGCTCGGGCTCGACGGGGGTGCGGACCTCGCCCGCGGTGCCGCCGTGCCGCAGGACCAGCTCCAGTCGCCCGGCGGCCGGGTCCGGGCAGTGGCCGGACAGTTCGAAGCCGCCGAAGTGGACCGCGATCCGGTCGACCATCCCGGCGGCGGGCTGGACGCAGACCTGGAGTCGGCCGTCGGCGAGGTGCTTGAGGTAGAGCACCCGGTCCGGGGTGTGCGGCAGCGGGTACTGGCCGGCCACCGGGCCGCCGCGCTCGTCCAGGCAGAGCTGTTCGGTGCCGCCGTCGGGGCGCAGCAGCTCGACGTCCCAGTGTTCCAGGTCCTCGCGGCCGCGGCCGTCGGCGGTGAGCGGCCGGTACGGCAGTTCGACGGCGAAGGTGTTGCCGGCGCGGGTGAGCGGCTGCTCGATCACCGCGTCGCTCTGCCGGTGCCGCAGCCGCAGCACGGTGCCGGTCGGGCAGTGGTCGGCGACGCCGCCCAGCCGGATGCCGTCGGCGGCCGGCTCGGCGCGGTCGAGCCGGGCGCCGGGGCGTTCCAGCCGCAGCTGCAGCCGGTCGTCCTCGAAGTACGGCTGGAGGCGGACGTCACGGTCCACCCAGCGGGCCGGCGGGTACTCGCCGGAGCCGCACCAGTGGGGGGCGAGGGTGCCGTACTGGCGGCGCAGCCGGGTGGGGCGGGGGCGGGTGAAGAGGGTGGTCCCGATCTGCCAGTCGCCGAGCAGCCAGCGGTCGTCCCGGCGCAGTCGGGAGGGTTCCAGCAGGACGGTGAAGCCGGACCAGTCGTGGTTGTGCTCCGGCTGGGCGCTGTCGTCGGTGACCTCGGGCAGCCTGCGGGGCCTGGAGCGCAGGTGGAGCGGTGGTTCGGCCGCGTCCTCGTGGCGCAGGGTCAGCCAGGTCCAGGCGGAGCCGGGGCGGCCGGTGTCCAGGTCCAGCGGGCGGGCGAAGCCGGTGAGCTCCAGTCCGCGGCCGTGCCAGCGGGCGCGCAGCAGCCCGAACGTCACGTCCTCGTCGACGGCAGGCCGACCGTCGGCCACCGGGGGGGCGGCGTGCGGCAGAACGAACCGGGTGAGCGGAGACATGGTGCGAAGGGCCCTTCGGGACGGGATCCCGGTCATGGCGGTGGCCGGGAGGCCGCCGTGCCGGTGTCGGCCGGACCGGGGCCGATTTGTCATCCCACCCCGGGAAGCCACCCCGGGTCAACTGTACGGTTCGTAGAATTTCCTTTGAAATTCTTCGACTAAACGTGAGTTCGAGTGCAAACTGGACGTAAAGGACAGGTAGTTCTCAGGGAATTCCCAGACAGCAGCGGGGCGCCCGGCGTCGATCACGCCGGGCGCCCCGCTGTCATGACCGGTGACTACTCCTTGCGGAGCATCGCGTCGACCACCCGGACGGAGGCCTTGCCGTCGTCCAGGTCGCAGTACGCCTCACGGAACGCGGCCGCCTTGTCCGCGTACTCGGCCGCCACCGCGTCCACCCGTCCGAGCGCGTCGACCAGCGCCTCGGAGGTGGCCAGCAGCGGGCCCGGGGCCTCGGCCTCGAAGTTCAGGCTGAAACCGCGCAGGTTGTCGCGGTAGTGCTCCAGGTCGTGGGTGAAGAACAGCACCGGCTTCCCGGTGGTGGCGAAGTCGAAGACGCTCGACGAGTAGTCGGTGACCAGCACGTCGGCGATCAGCAGCAGCTCCGCCATGTCGGGGTAGCTGCCGACGTCCCAGATGTAGCCGTTGCCGGCGCCCGGGATCTGGCCGCACATCATGTTGTGCCGGCGCACCAGCAGCACCTGGTCGTCGCCCAGCGCGGCCTTGGCCGCCTCCAGGTCGATCCGCAGGTCGATCTGGTAGCCGCCGTTCGGCCGGCGCCGGTCCTCGCGCCAGGTCGGCGCGTACAGCACGACCTTCTTGCCCTCGGGCAGGCCGAGCCGCTCGCGGACCTGCTCGGCGGTCTTCTCCCGGTCGGCCGCGAACAGCAGGTCGTTCCGGGGCGCCCCGCTCTCCAGGATCTCGCCCTGGTAGTCGAAGGCGCGCCGCAGCACCGGGGCGGACCAGCTGTTGCCGGCCACCAGCAGGCTCCAGTTCGGCACCTCGCGGCTCAGGCCCTTGAGGTAGTTCGAGTCGGTGAACCAGACCTTCTCGAAGTCGAGGCCGACCTGCTTGAGCGGGCTGCCCATCCGGGTCTGCAGGACCACCTGGCCGGGGCGGCGGACGAAGAAGTCGGGCAGGTGGGTGCTGGTGACGATGTACTTGGCGGTCGCCAGCGCCTCGAACCACTCCGGGCTCCACAGCCGGATCGGCTGCGCGGTGCGCGGCAGCTCGGTCTGCATGTCGTCGCTGCCCCACAGGTGCTCCAGCGGCAGGCCGCGGCGGACCAGCTCCTCGTGGATCGCCCGCGGGGAGTCGGCGTAGGCGCTGCCGTGCCCGGCGTTGTAGAGCACCGTGTCGCGCACCGGCAGGCGGCGGGCGGCCGGGTAGTCGGTGGTGCGCAGCCGGCGCTGGCGGAAGCCGGACCGCTCCTCGGGCAGCAGCGCCGAGTACGACTCCAGCGACAGGCCGTCGTGGTAGCGGCGCTCCAGCGCGATCCGCTTGCCGCGGGACTCCACCTCCACCGGCAGGGCGCCGAAGCAGTCCGGCGAGATCTGCACGTGGCTGTCCGGCAGGGCCGAGGCCGGCACGCCGACCGGACGGAAGAAGACGTTCCAGGTGCCCTGGGCGAGCGGCACCCGGCCGGCGAAGGTGGCGGTCGGGACGGCGGGCAGCGCGGTGCGGAACCGGCCGTCCGAGATCTCCACCGGGTAGACGTGCTCCTCCTCGCGCCAGTGGTGGCGGACCACCAGCTCCCAGCGGTGCGCGCCGGGCTGCGGGAAGGAGCCGCTCAGCAGGAAGCCGTCGGCGCCGCGCGCCGACACCTCGTCCACGATCGGCTGCAGCAGCTGGTCGGAGAGCTGGAGGTGGCCGCTAGGGGAGGGCTTGGTGTAGATCGCCCGGCGCAGCTCGACCGGCGCCTGCGGGTCCAGCGGGACGTGCAGCTGCTCGGGCGCGTTGCGGTCGTCCCAGACCAGCGGGAGGACGCTGTCGTCGGCCAGCAGCAGCGCGGTCTTCCAGCGGTCGCGGACGCGCTCGGCGGCCACCGGGTCCAGCTCGGCCCAGGCCTCGCGGACGGCGGTCAGCTCGGCGACCTCGACCGAGGAGGTGAACGGCTGCAGGGTGCCGGCCGGGGTGCCCAGCTCCACCGGGAAGGTCAGCTCGCGGTCCGACTCGAGGTGGGTGAGCCGCAGTCGGGCCCCGGCGAAGCTCGCCCCGGAACGGGCGGCACCGGAGACCTCGATCCGGCCGCCGTGCGCGGCCAGGCCGGTCACCCGGGCCTTGACGGTCTCCACCTGGAGGTAGACGAAGCCGTCCCGGACCCACGGCACGATCCGCACGTCCGGCTCGACCCAGTGCTGCGGGATCGACGCGGCGCTGTCGCTCCAGCCGGCCGAGATCCGGCCCTTGTAGATCCCGCCCTTGCCCGCGCCGGCCACCAGGACGCGCCAGTGGCCGTCCTTCCACTGGCCGCGGTGCTTGAGCTTCTTCGGGTCGACGGCGACGGAGAAGCCGGACCAGTCGCAGTTGTACAGGTCGTGGTTGCAGCTCGCGGTGGCCTCGGGGCTGTACTGGGTCTTCATCGGCACCGCGATCGCCCGGCGGCCCTTGGCCTCGCGCAGCACCAGGGTGCGCACCATGTCGTGCTTGTTCGCCGCGCCCAGCTGCTCCGGGTAGGCGTGCCCGGTCAGCTCCAGCTTCCCGCCGACCCAGGCGCTGCCGTACAGCCGGCTGCGCATGACCAGCGAGTTGTCCAGCTTGAGCACCCCGGACGGGACGCTCTTGCGCCCGCCGCGCAGGAACGGGTAGTCCGCGTACGGCCGCAGCAGGCCGCGGGCCTGCACGCCGCCGCCGCTCTCGCCCTCGTACTTGATCTGCTCGACCAGTTCGTCGACCCGGTTCTGCAGGGTCAGGTGGTACTTGAGCCGCAGCGGCGCGCGCAGCTTGCGGACCTGCTCCTGGCCGATCGAGCGGAGCAGTCGGCTGACGCTCTGGACGTAGGCGTCCCGGTACTCCTTGTCGCCGTCCACGACGGACCAGAAGAACATCGGGATCTCCTCGACGAGGGTGTTCTCGTCGTAGGAGCGCAGGTACTCGGCGAAGCGCGGCTCGGTCTGCTTCTTCAACCAGGCGCGGACCAGCTCGACCGAGGCGACCCGGTCGACCAGGCCCTTCGGGTTGGTGCGCATCTGGGTGATCGACATCTCGCCGACCTCGCGCTCGCGCCAGTGGTAGATCGGCTCGGAGAGCACGTCCACGCTCTTGGCGAGGTAGTGGTGCGGCACGCTGACCGGCGCGTCCTCGTACAGGATGCCCTCGGGGTAGAGCAGGTCGGCGGCGTCGAAGAAGGAGCGGCGGTACACCTTGTTCCACGCGGTGCGGTCGGTGACCAGCGCCGGGAGCTCGGTGATGTGGGTCTTGAGCCGGGTCTCCTTGAACGGCTTGGAGTGCCCGCCGGACTGGTAGTAGCCCACCGCGCGGAACCGCAGCACGTTGCCGGTGCAGAAGTCCGAGCCGGTCTCGTCCAGCGTGTTGATCATCAGCTCGTACGCGCTCGGCGGCATCGAGTCGTCGCTGTCCACGAAGCACAGGAACTCGGAGTCCGGGTCGATGTGCCGGATGCCGGTGTTGCGGGCCGCGCCGAGGCCCTTGTTGACCTGCCGGACCAGCCGGAACCGCGAGTCCTTCGCTGCGTACGCATCGGCGAGCGCCGCACTGCCGTCCTTCGAACCGTCGTCGACCATGACGCACTCGAAGTCCGTGAAGGTCTGGGCGGCGATCGAGTCGAGGCATTCGACGAGATAACGCTCGACGTTGTAGATCGGAACGACGATGGAGAGGCGGGGAGCCATCGGCTACGCAGGCCTTTCTCGGGAGGAGCGTGGCAGCCCGCAGGGGGTCTGGCCGCACTTGGATCGGTGCGTACGTGCCCCCCGATCCTACCTCCGGGGCCCGGACCCCCTCGGGCCCACTACGCTGGCCCCCGTGCCCCGCTTCAGCGTCATCGTCCCCGTGTACCAGGTCCAGGACTACCTCGCCGAGTGCCTCGAATCGGTCCTCGGCCAGGGCGGACCGGACTTCGAACTGATCGCGGTGGACGACCGCTCGCCGGACGGCTGCGGCGCGATGCTGGACGAGGCCGCGGCCGCCGACCCCCGGGTCCGGGTGCTGCACCTGCCGGAGAACGTCGGCCTGGGCCGGGCCCGCAACGCCGGGCTGGAGGTCGCCACCGGCGACTACGTGCTCTTCCTCGACAGCGACGACACCCTCACCCCCGGCCTGCTGGCCGCCGTCGAGGACCGCCTCGCCGCCACCGGCGACCCGGACGTCCTGGTCTACGACTACGCCCGCACCTACGCCGACGGCCGGACCACCCGCGCCGCCGCCGGCCACGTCTTCGGCGCCGACTCCCCGGACGTCTTCGACCTCGCCGCCCGCCCCGACCTGCTCGACCTGCTCCAGGTCGTCTGGAACAAGGCCTACCGCCGCGGGTTCGTCACCGAGCAGCGGCTGGAGTTCCCGGCCGGCTACTACGAGGACACCCCCTGGACGTACCCGGCGCTGCTCGCCGCCGCCAGCATCACCCTGCTCGACCGGGTCGGCGTGCACTACCGCCAGCGCCAGGAGGGCGGCAACATCCTGGCCACCGCCAGCCGCAAGCACTTCGACGTCTTCGCCCAGTACGACCTGGTCTTCGCCTTCCTGGACCGCCGCCCCGACCTGGACCGGTGGCGCCCGGTGGTCTTCGGCAAGATGCTCAACCACCTCAACACCGTGGTCGCCAAGCCCGGCCGGATCCCGCCCGGCGACCGCCGCGAGTACTTCCGCCGCTCCGCCGCGCACTGCGCCCGGCTGCGCCCGGCCGGCTACCGCCCGCCGCCCGGCGTGGACGGCGTGCGCACCGAACTGCTCGGCCACGGGCGGTACGCCGCCTACCAGGCCGTCCGCGCCCTGGCGAAGGCCCGACGGCTCGTCAACCGGTAAGCCCGTCCCCCGGATCCGGCCCGCGCCTGACGGCCGTTCGGGGGACGGGCAGGTATAACCGGTCGGGTGGACTTCCTGACCCGCCTTCCGGTCCTGGGCCCGCTCGTGGCCCGGGTACTGCGCAGCCGCCCCTACCGGGTGTACGAGTACTTCTCCGCCGCCCGCGGCAACCGGCTGGCCGGAGCCGTCACCTTCTTCGGCTTCCTGGCCCTGTTCCCGCTGCTCACGGTCGGCCTGGCGATCGCCGTCGCCACGCTGAACGGCAGTCAGGTGGACGACCTCCAGCACCACATCTCCGACCAGCTGCCCGGCCTGTCGGACTCGCTCAACCTGCCGTCCCTGGTGGCGAACGCGGGCACCCTCGGGCTGGTCAGCGGCGCCCTGCTGCTGGTCTCCGGCCTCGGCTGGGTGGACACCATGCGCACCTCGATCAGGGACCTCTGGCAGCTGCCCGAGGAGGACGGCAACCCGGTGCTGCGCAAGGCCTGGGACGTCCTGGTGCTGGCCGGCCTCGGCCTGGTGTCGCTGTTCTCGGTGGCCGCCTCCGCCGCCGGCACCACGCTCGCCGGGCGGATCGCCGACGCGATCGGCCTGGGCAGCGGCTACCTGCTGACCGGGGTCGGCGTGCTGATCGCCATAGCGTGCGACATGCTGCTCTTCGCCTACCTGCTGGCGCCCTTCCCCGGGATCACCGACCAGCGCCGCCGCGACCTGCTGACCGGCGCCCTGATCGGCGCGGTCGGCTTCGAGCTGCTGAAACTGCTGCTCTCCTCCTACCTCGGCTCGGTCGCCGGGCGGAGCCTGTACGGGGCCTTCGCCACCCCGGTGGCGCTGCTGCTGTGGATCAACTTCGTGAGCCGGCTGCTGATGTACTGCGTGGCCTGGACGGCCACCGCCGACCCGGCGGCGGCCCGGGAGCGGACCAGGGAGCACGGCCGGGCGCTGCTGGCCGCGGCCGACGAGGCCGAGGCGAAGGACACCACGCCCACGGCGACGCCCCGGCCCCGGACCTGAGGCCGGGACCGGGGCGTCGGACCGCGGCTCAGTCCCCGGCGCGGCCCGACGCCCGGCGCCGGAGGGCCACCACGGCGCCCGCCGCGACCACGGCCCCGACCAGCACGGCCGTCCAGGTGCCCGGGCCCGGCCCGTCGTCCCCGGCCGGTCCGGCGGCGGCCCGGCCCGCGGTGGGGGAGGGGTGCGGCGGCGGCGCGGGGGCACCGGCGGCGCCACCCGCCTGACCGGTCGGCTCCTCGCCGCCGGCCTGCTGCTCGTCGACCAGCCGGCCGACCGGCTGCACCTTGCCCGCCGCGGCGAAGCCCCAGTCCAGCAGCTCGGCCGTCTCGTCGTACACCTTCTGGTAGCTGGCCGGGTGCATCACCGTCACCAGCAGGGTCCGCCCGTTCCGCTCGGCGGCGCCGACGAAGGTCGAACCGGCGTTGGTGGTGGTGCCGTTCTTCACCCCGATCAGCCCGGGGTACTTGCCCAGCAGCCGGTCGGTGTTGGCGATCCCGAAGCTGCCGCGCTGGCCGGTGTTCTTGTCGACGGCGCCCGGGAACATCGCGTCCCGGGTCGCGCAGTACCCGCGGAAGTCCGGGTTGCGCAGGCCGGAGCGGGCGAACAGCGACAGGTCGTAGGCCGAGGACAGCTGGCCGTCCATGTCGTAGCCGTCCGGGGAGATCACCTTGGTGTCCCGCGCCTGGAGGGCCTCGGCCCGGGCCTGCATCTCGTTGACGGTCGGCTGGATGCCGCCGTTCATGTGGGCCAGGACGTGCACGGCGTCGTTGCCCGAACTCAGGAACACCCCGCGCCACAGGTCCTCGACCCGGTAGTCCAGGTTCTCCTTGATGCCGACCAGGCTGCTGCCGGCGCCGATGTTCTGGATCTCCTCGTCGGCGACCCGGTGCACCGCGTTGCGGTCGAACTTGGGCAGCACGGTGTCCGCGAAGAGGATCTTCAAGGTGCTCGCGGGGGGCAGCCTGAGATGCGGGTTGTAGGCCGCCAGCACGTCCCCCGACGTGGCGTCGGAGACTATCCAGGACTGGCCGGTGAGGTCCGTCGGCAGGGCCGGCGCCCCCGTCAGCGGATTGACCTGGACCCCGGGCAGCCCCAGCCGCTCACCGCCGATCGCGGACGGCGGGGGCGGCGCCTGCGGAGCCGCGACCGCCACGGGCGCGGCGAGCAGGACCGGGAGGGCCGCGGTGACCGCGGCGCACAACTGCGCGAAGGTGTGACGGGGTGTGGACACCAGCTGACCGTACCCACTGCGGAGCGCCGCCGTCCGCCACACCGGACCGGTCCTCCGCAGGAGGGGCCCGCCCTACGCCGATCGGCGGCCCGCGCATACTGGGGAGGCACCCCGCCGCCACCGCACCCCCGCCGAGGACCACCCCATGAAGCTCAGCCGCCGCACCTCCTGGTTCCTGACCGCCTTCGGCGTCTGGTCGATGATCATCTGGACCACCTTCGTCAAGAACCTGTGGAAGGACTCCGGCAACCAGGCCTTCGTGAACGGCGACCACTCCCAGCCCACCGCCTTCTTCTGGATCCACCTGCTCCTCGCCGTCACCTCCTTCCTCCTCGGCATCGCCGTCGGCACCATCGGCCTCCGCGGCCTCCGCGGCCTCCGCGCCACCCGCCGCACCCCGGCCACGGCCACGGACTGACCCCGAATCCCCGTTGCCGCCGCCGATTCCTCCTGGCAGGATCCCCACCGTTCTCGCGCGCGCACCGGACGCGCCGAACACAAGGGGTGGGGAACCTTCATGACATTTTCGCGTGCCCGCAGACTCGGCGGGGTCGTCGTGGCGGCTCTCGCCGCCGGCCTGCTCACCGGGCCGGCGGCCTCGGCCGACTCCGCGCCGGCCGTCGTCGGTACCGCCCAGGGCGCGGACCGGAACACCGCGGCCTGCGGTCCGACCATGGATCCGGCCTGGATCGGCCGGAGCGGGACCGGCACCGACCTCGTCGCCAAGGTCACCGGTACCGGTGCCCGGTTCAGCGTCTGGGACGTGACCACGGGTGCGGAGGACCCGGTGTTCACCGGTGAGGCCCAGACCTACGGAACCCCGCAGGCAGGCCTCAGCGTGCCCGGCCTGGCGGACGGGCACAGCTACGCCTGGCACGCCTGGGCCCTCCAAGGCGCCCAGGCCTCCGCCCCCTCGGCGGACTGCCACTTCACCGTGGACGCCACCGCCCCGACCGTCACGGTCTCCTCGACCGACTTCCCGGCGAGCGGCACCGCCACGAAGTACGCGGGGCAGAAGGGGACTTTCGTCCTCAAGGGCGCCGATGCGGTCCCCGCGGGCGGTGAGGCCTCCGGAATCGCGTGCTTCCGGTACGCCTGGATGTACGCCGGGACCGACTGCAACTCGCCGGAGGCCGTCGAGCCGGATGCCGACGGTACGGCGAAGATCGACCTCAAGGTCCTGCAGTGGGGCAGCAACAACCTCGTCGTCAACGTGATCGACAACGCGGGCAACGTCGGCCGGACGACCTACACCTTCTACGCCCCGTCGAACCCCAGCGCGCCGAAGACCCTCGGCGACGTGGACGGGGACGGTGTCGCGGACATCCTGCTCCCCGACGCCCAGGGCAACCTGCAGTACATCGGCGTCAACGCGACCGACACGACGCCGAACGCCGTCATCGCGGCCAACCTCGCTCCCTCCGGGCAGAGTTGGGCGCCCTACCAGATCGCCCACCGGGGGTGGGACTACCACGCGCCGTCCTCGGACGACCTGTTCATCCACAAGCCGGGCGACGCCTCCCTGACCGTCTACCGGAACTGGGACTACGGAGGCATGACCAAGGGTTTCGACCGTTCGGGCGACCGCGTGTGCGGCGACCCGTTCGAGCCGCAGCCCTGCCCGGCCGGCTTCGCCGCCGACTGGTCCAAGACCGACCAGATCGTCGCCTTCGGCCCGGTGGCCGGCGGCACCTCGCCGTCACTCCTGACGCTGGAGAGCGGGAACCTCTGGCTGCTCGCCGGGGCCACCTCCGGTTTCGACAAGATCACCAAGCTCACCACCTCCGGTGCCTGGAGCGGCTACGACCTGGTCGCCCCGGGCCCGGACGCGGCCGGCAACCTCGCCCTCTGGGCGCGTGACCGGGCCACCGGCGAGCTGCACGCCTACCCGGTCCCGAAGAAGGCCGACGGCACCTTCGACTTCTCCGCCCTCGCCGACCCGAAGGCGGACGTCGTCGCCACCGGCTTCACCGTCGACAAGTACCCGACCCTCGGCAGCTCGGGCGCCGCCGACGGTGACGGCAAGCCGGACCTGTGGGCCGTCACGGCCGACCGGCACCTGGTGATGTACAGCGGCTGGACCGACGCCAACGACCTCGGCCCGCTGAACTGATCCGCCGACGGAGGCCCTGCCCGATCAACTCGGGCGGGGCCTCCGTGCCGTGCGCGGGCCACCGGTCGGAATCCCCGTTGCCGCCGGTGGTTCTCCGCTGGCAAGATCCTCTCCGCTCGTACGCGCGTACCGGACGCGCCGAGCACGATGGGTGGGGGGAATTTCGATGAAGCACGTGCACCTGCGCAGATTCGGCGGGGTCGCCGCGGCGACCGTGGCCGCCGGGCTGCTGGCCACGCCGACGGTGGCGGTGGCCGATGCCGGGCCGGCCGTCCTGGGGACCAGCCAGGGCGTCGACGCCCAGCACCTCGGGGCCTGCGGCCCGGCGGGCGATCCGGCCTGGATCGGCCGGAGCGTCAACGGGCCGGCGCTCAACGTCAAGGTCGCCGGCACCGGCGCCCGGTTCGGGGTCTGGGACGTGACCACCGGCGCCGAGGACCCGGTGTTCACCGGCGAGGCCCAGGCCAACGGGGCCCCGCAGGCGGGCCTCACCGTCCCCGGTCTGCTGGACGGCCACAGCTACGCCTGGCACGCCTGGGCCCTCCAGGGCGCCCAGGTCTCCGCCCCGTCGGCGGACTGCCACTTCACGGTGGACACCACCAGCCCGACCGCCACGGTCTCCTCGACCGACTTCCCGGCGAGCGGCACCGCCCCCAAGTTCGCGGGCCAGGTCGGCACCTTCGTGGTCAGGACCACCGACCCGGTGCCGGCCGGCGGCGAGTCCTCCGGGATCGCCTGCATCCGCTACGGCTGGGGCAACCTCGGCGTCGGTGGCTGCGACTCGCCCGACGCCGTCGTCCCGGAGGACGACGGCACGGCGACCGTCAGCCTGCGGGTCCTGAACTGGGGCACCAACACCCTCAACGTCCAGGTGATCGACGACGCGGGCAACGTCGGCGGGGCGGGCTACACCTTCTACGCCCCGTCGAACCCCAACCCGCCCAAGGCGCCCGGCGACGTCGACGGGGACGGCGTCCCGGACGTCCTGCTGCCGGACGCAGCGGGCAACCTGCAGATCATCAGCAGCGGCTCGGGTGACACCACGCCGTCCGCGGTGATCCGGGCCGTCCAGTCCCCGAACCAGACCTCCTGGTCCAACGTCCAGGTGGCGCACCGCGGTTGGGACGCCAACATGCACGCGCCGATGGACGACCTGCTGATGCACCCGAGCGGCTCGCCGGCGCTGTACTTCTACAGCAACCAGGACTACGCCTCGTTCACCGGGTACCCGTCGGCGATCTCCCGGCCGTCCGCCTGCCAGAACCCCGCCGGAACGGCCGCCGCCTGCCCGGCCGGCTTCGCCACCGACTGGCACAAGGCCGACCAGATCGCCCTGATCGGCTCCCTGGACAGCCGGATGGTCTCCTCCCTGATGACCGTGGAGGACGGCAACCTCTGGCTGTTCGCCAACCCCGGCTTCTCCTACCGGCTGCGGACCGCCCGCCAGCTCACCACCGACGGCGCCTGGGCGGGCTACGACCTGGTCGCCCCGGGCCCGGACGCGGCCGGCAACCTCGCCCTCTGGGCGCGTGACCGGGCCACCGGGGAGCTGCACGCCTACCCGATCGTGAAGAAGGCCGACGGCACCTTCGACTTCTCCGCCCTCGCCGACCCGAAGGCGGGCGTCGTCGCGAGCGGCTTCACCGTCGACAAGTACCCGACGCTCGGCAGCTCGGGCGACGTGGACGGTGACGGCAAGCCGGACCTGTGGGCCGTCACGGCCGACCGGCACCTGGTGTACTACAGCGGCTGGAGCGACCCCTCCGGTGCCGGTGCGCTGAAGTGAGGAACACGGAGGCCCCCGTCCGATCGGAAGGATCGGACGGGGGCCTCCGTGGGTGTCGGGCGGGGATCAGAAGCGGCGGGTGACCAGCGCCCGCTTCACTTCCTGGATCGCCTTGGTGACCTCGATGCCGCGCGGGCAGGCCTCGGAGCAGTTGAAGGTGGTGCGGCAACGCCACACGCCCTCACGGTCGTTGAGGATCTCCAGGCGCTGCTCGGCACCCTCGTCGCGCGAGTCGAAGATGAAGCGGTGCGCGTTGACGATGGCGGCCGGGCCGAAGTACTGGCCGTCGTTCCAGAACACCGGGCAGGACGACGTGCACGCGGCGCACAGGATGCACTTGGTGGTGTCGTCGAAGCGCTCGCGGTCCTCGGCGGACTGCAGGCGCTCGCGGGTCGGGTCGTTCCCCTTGGTGATGAGGAACGGCATGACGTCCTTGTACGCCTGGAAGAACGGGTCCATGTCCACGACCAGGTCCTTGAGGACCGTCAGGCCCTTGATGGCCTCGATCGTGATCGGCTTCTCCGGGTCGACGTCCTTGATCAGGGTCTTGCACGCCAGCCGGTTGCGGCCGTTGATCCGCATGGCGTCGGAGCCGCAGATGCCGTGCGCGCAGGAACGGCGGTAGGTGAGGGTGCCGTCCTGCTCCCACTTGATCTTGTTGAGCGCGTCCAGGACGCGCTCCTTCGGGTCCAGGGTCAGCTGGTAGTCGACCCACACCGGGTCCGGGTGCTCCTCCGGGTTGAACCGGCGGATCCGGAAGGTGACGGTGATCAGCTGTACGCCACCGGCCTCGACCGCGTCCAGAGCGGCCGAGTGCTCCACAGTCGGAGTGCTCATCAGTACTTACGCTCCATCGGCTGGTAGCGGGTCGTGACGACCGGCTTGTAGTCGAGGCGGATGGAGGTGCTGCCGTCGGCGGCGACCTCCTGGTACGCCATGGTGTGCTGCATGAACTTCACGTCGTCACGGGTCGGGAAGTCCTCGCGGTAGTGACCGCCGCGGGACTCCTCACGGGCCAGCGCGGAGACGGCCAGCACCTCGGCCAGGTCGAGCAGGTTGCCCAGCTCGATGGCCTCCAGGAGGTCCGTGTTGTACCGGAAGCCCTTGTCCTGGATGGAGACGTGCTTGTAGCGCTCCCGCAGGGCGGCGATGTCCTCGACGGCCTGCTTGAGGGTGGCGCCGGTGCGGTAGACCATCGCGTTGGCGTCCATGGTCTCCTGCAGCTCCTTGCGGATCTGCGCCACGGACTCGGTGCCGGTCGACTCGCGGAGCCTGTCGACCATGCCCTGGACCAGCGCCTCCGGGTCCTCCGGGAGCGGGACGAACTCGTTCGCGTTGGCGTAGTCGGCGGCGGCGATGCCCGCGCGACGGCCGAACACGTTGATGTCCAGCAGCGAGTTGGTGCCGAGGCGGTTGGCGCCGTGCACGGACACGCAGGCGACCTCGCCGGCCGCGTACAGGCCCGGGACGACGTCGGTGTTGTTGCGCAGGACCTCACCCTCGACGTTGGTCGGGATGCCGCCCATGGCGTAGTGCGCGGTGGGCTGGATCGGGATCGGGTCCGTGTAGGGCTCGATGCCGAGGTAGGTGCGCGCGAACTCGGTGATGTCCGGGAGCTTGGCGTCCAGCTGCTCCGGCGGCAGGTGGGTCAGGTCCAGGTAGACGTGGTCGCCGTCCGGACCGCAGCCGCGGCCTTCGCGGATCTCGGTGTAGATCGCGCGGGAGCAGACGTCACGGGACGCGAGGTCCTTCATGACGGGGGCGTAGCGCTCCATGAAGCGCTCGCCGTCCTTGTTGCGCAGGATGCCGCCCTCGCCGCGGGCGCCCTCGGTGAGCAGGATGCCCATGCGCCAGATGCCCGTCGGGTGGAACTGGAAGAACTCCATGTCCTCCAGCGGCAGGCCGCGGCGGTAGGCCACGGCCTGGCCGTCACCGGTGAGGGTGTGGGCGTTGGAGGAGACCTTGAAGAACTTGCCGGTGCCGCCGGAGGCGAACACGACCGACTTGGCCTGGAAGACGTGGATCTCGCCGGTGGCCAGCTCGTAGGCGACGACGCCGGCCGTCTTGCCCTCGTTGATCAGCAGGTCGAGGACGTAGAACTCGTTGAAGAACTCGACGCCGTGCTTGACGCAGTTCTGGAACAGCGTCTGGAGGATCATGTGGCCGGTGCGGTCGGCCGCGTAGCACGAGCGGCGGACCGGGGCCTCGCCGTGGTTGCGGGAGTGACCGCCGAAGCGGCGCTGGTCGATCCGGCCCTGCTCGGTGCGGGAGAAGGGCAGGCCCATCTTCTCCAGGTCGAGGACGGCGTCGATGGCCTCCTTGCACATGATCTCGGCGGCGTCCTGGTCGACCAGGTAGTCACCGCCCTTGACCGTGTCGAAGGTGTGCCACTCCCAGTTGTCCTCCTCGACGTTGGCCAGGGCGGCGCACATGCCGCCCTGGGCCGCGCCGGTGTGGGACCGGGTCGGGTAGAGCTTGGTCAGGACGGCGGTGCGGCTGCGCTGCGTCGACTCGATGGCCGCGCGCATGCCGGCGCCGCCGGCGCCGACGATGACGGTGTCGTACTGGTGAATCTGCATGGGGGGTTAACTCGCCTCTGGCCTCTGCCGATGGTCGATGGTGCTCGCGGCTCAGATGTTGGGGTCGAAGGTGAAGATCACCAGGGTGCCCAGCAGCACGGTGAAGACCGTGGCGGTACCCATGAGCCCCTTGAGCCAGAGCCGGGTCGAGTCCTTCTCGGCGTAGTCGTTGATGACCTGACGCATGCCGTTGGCGCCGTGCAGCATGGCGAGCCAGAGCATCAGGAGGTCCCAGCCCTGCCAGAACGGCGAGGCCCAGCGACCGGCGACGAAGGCGAACCCGATCTTGGAGACGCCACCGTCCAGGACCAGCATGATCAGCAGGTGGCCGAGGATCAGCACGACCAGGACGACACCGGACAGGCGCATGAAGAGCCAGGCCAGCATCTCGAAGTTGGTGCGGGTGCGGCGCGGGGTCTTCCCGGTCCGCTTGCGCGGCGGCTCGATGACGAAGGCGTCGGCGGGGTTGCCCGTGCCGAGGCCCTTGCCGGTGTGCGCCTGCTTGGAGGGGACGACGATCGCGTCGGAGTAGTCCGTGGACATCAGTCAGCTCACTTCCCGAACCAGGAGATCAGCGTGTGCTGCAGGATGCCGTAGAAGGAGCCGGCCATCAGGACGACCCAGACCCCGACGACGGTCCACAGCATCTGCTTCTGGTACTTCGGGCCCTTGGACCAGAAGTCCACCGCGACGACGCGCAGGCCGTTGAGCGCGTGGAACAGGATGGCGGCCACCAGGCCGTACTCCATCAGGTTCACGAGCGGAGTCTTGTACGTCTGAATGACGGTGTCGTAGGACTCCGGCGACACTCGCACGAGGGCGGTGTCCAGGACGTGGGCGAACAGGAAGAAGAAGATGAGGACGCCGGTGACTCGATGAGCCACCCAGCTCCACATGCCTTCCCGGCCGCGGTACAGCGTTCCAGCCGGCACGGAAAAACCCTCCGGAAGCGATTGGGGGCTCGGCCGGCTTCGGTGTCGGTCAGCCCGGCCGGGTACGGTCCACCGGCCGCCAGCATCCTATCGACGCCTCGTCGGGAACCGCCTCCGGGGTACCCAGGTGTGATCAATCAGGCACTTCTGGCCTAGTACGGAGGGAACCCGGGCCACTTCGGTCACGCTGAGTGACAAGCCTGGGGCTTCATGGTGACGGGCGGCGATCGGATTCACCCGGGGGGATGAAATCGGCTCCGGCCGCACCGCCCCCGGCGTGGCGCGACGGGGGCGGGGGCTCAGCGCGCTCCGGCCTCGGAGTGGGTGGCGACCAGGTGCTCCAGTCGGGTGAGGGCGATCCGCCGGAGCTCGTCCGCCGCGGTCAGCCGCTCCTCGTCCGGGTCGTTGGCCAGCCGGGTGCGGATGGAGGAGAGCACGGCGTCGAGCATCTCCTCCGGGTCGACGCCGTCCAGGCAGACCACGAAGACGTGGCCGAACCGGGCCTCGTAGGCGGCGTGGGCGGCCCGCAGCGCGGTGTGCGCGGCCTGGCTGCCGGGGGCGCGCATGCCGAGCAGCGGCTGCGGCATCCAGCTCTCGTCGGCCAGGGCCTCGGCGAGGTCCGCCGGGCGCAGGTCGTAGGAGGCCTCGCTGGCGGCGGCCAGCAGGGACTCTATGTCGGGGTAGGGGCGGTGGGCGGTGAGGCGCAGGGCCCAGCGGTGGCTGCCGCAGCAGGCCAGCAGGGCCTCCTCGGCAGCGCCGGCGTCCGCCTCGTTGAAGCGGTGCAGGCCGAGGAGGGTCGGCTCGCTGCGGACGTCGGGCCGCTGTGACGGGATGTCGCTGGCCAGCGGGTCCTCCTCGTGAGGGCGGGAAGCGGCTGGTGTGGGGTGGTGGAGCAGGTGGAGTATGGGGCTGCGGAGGGGGCGCGCGGCGCCGTTCTGGCAGCTCCTCAAAGGTAGTTGAGCGCTCATCAGTTGGGGAGGGCGCGCGCGGAATTCATCCGGACGAGCTATCAAGTTGTGACGTTGACACCTTCTCGTCAGCGCCCTCCCCGTACGGATCTGCTAGCGGCTCAGCCGCAGCGGGTGCCCTCGGCCGGCATGGTGCCGTCGGCCAGGTAGGCGGCCATGGCGAGGTCGGTGCAGGCGCTGCCCTTGCCGAAGGCGCCGTGGCCCTCGCCCACCCGGGTGAGCAGGGTGGCCCTGGCGAAGCCCTGGGCCAGCTTCTGGGCGGAGGAGTACGGGGTGGCCGGGTCCCCGGTGGTGCCGACCACCAGGATCGGGGCGGCGCCCTCGGCGCGGATGGTGTGCGGCTTCTCCTGGGTCTTGAACGGCCAGTAGGCGCAGCCGGGCTCGGTGTAGTCGTCCACCGTGACGTCCTTGGAGAGCAGCGGCGCCTCGGCCCGCAGCCGTTCGACGGCCTGCCGGGCGTGCTCGGGGGTCGGCGCGGGGCGGGCCGCGTCGGCGCAGCTGATCGCGCTGTTGGCCTCGTCCATCGGGCTGTAGTGGCCGTTCTCGTCGCGGCCGTTGTAGTCGTCGGCGAAGGCCAGCAGGTAGTCGCCCTTGTCGCGCTTCATCGCCCAGCCGAGGCTGGCCCGCAGGTACTGCCAGGAGGTCTTCTCGTCGCCGTACAGCAGCGAGATGACGCCGGTCCAGGCCATGTCGCGGCCGAGCTTGCGGCCGTCCTTGGTGGTCAGCGGGTGGTCGTGGAGGCCGTCCAGGAAGTCGGCGGCCTTCTTGGCGGCCTTGGTCCGGTCCGTGCCGAGCGGGCACTCGTCGGGGTGGTTGTCCACGCAGTCGGCGGCGAAGCGTTCGAAGGACTTCTCGAAGCCGACCTGCTGGTCGACGCCGTGGTCCAGGGTGTCCTGGGCCGGGTCGACGGCGCCGTCCAGGACCAGCCGGCCGGTGTTCTGCGGGAACTCCTCGGCGTACAGGGCGCCGAGGTAGGTGCCGTAGGAGATGCCGAGGTAGTTGAGCTTCCGGTCGCCGACGGCGGCGCGCAGCACGTCCAGGTCGCGGGCGGTGTTGCGGGTGCCGACGAAGGGCAGCAGCTTGCCGGACCTGGCCTGGCAGGCGGCGGCGTGGTCGGTGGACTGCTTGACGTGGGCGGCCCTGCGCTCGGCGGGGTCGTCCGGCGCGTCCTCCTGGTTGGCGGCGTCGAGCTGCTTGTCGTCGTAGCAGACCACGGGCGCGCTGTCGCCGGTGCCGCGCGGGTCGAAGCCGATCACGTCGAAGCGGTCGTGCAGGGTGCCGTCGAAGTCCTTGGCGCCGTACTTGACCATCTCGACGCCGGAGGCGCCGGGGCCGCCGGGGTTGACCATCAGTGAGCCGACCCGCTTGCCCCGGTCGGCCGCCGCGTACTTGATCAGGGCGAGGTCGATCGCGTCGGTGGCGGGGTTCGCGTAGTCGAGCGGGACGTGCAGCTTGCCGCACTGCATGCCGGAGGTGTCGATCTTCGCCTTGTCGGCCTTGGGGTCGGCCGGGCAGTCCGCCCAGGTGATCTGCTGGCCGTAGAAGGCCTTGAGCGCCGGGTCGGCCTCGCCCTTGGGCCCGGGGGTGGGCGTCGAGGCCGTCGTCGGGCTGCCGGCGGCGGGCGCGGTGGTGCCGGAGGCCTTGTCCTGGGCCGTCGTCACGGTGTTGTCGCAGGCGGCGGTGAGCAGGAGGGTGCCTGCCGCCAAGGCGGTCAGCAGCACCCGTGGGCGGGCGGCCCGGAAGATCGTCATCGCACGTGTGTACCACTCGTGTACGACACGTGTTCGATCAGGGGGTGTCGTCGGGCCGCCCGCCGGGGGAGGGGCCGGTCAGCCGCGGTGGACCTTGTGGTTGGCGGCCTGCGCCCGCGGGCGGACTACCAGCAGGTCGATGTTCACGTGCGAGGGCCGGGTGACCGCCCAGGCCACGGTGTCCGCGATGTCCTCCGAGGTCAGCGGCTCGGCCACGCCCGCGTACACGGCGGCGGCCTTCTCCTCGTCACCGCGGAAGCGGGTGACGGCGAAGCCCTCGGACTTCACCATCCCGGGCGCGATCTCGATCACCCGGATCGGCTCCCCGCACAGCTCCAGCCGCAGCGTCGCCGCGATGGTGTGGGCGGCGTGCTTGGCCGCGACGTACCCGCCGCCGCCCTCGTACGCGGTCAGCGCGGCGGTCGAGGAGAGCACCAGTACGGTGCCGTCGCCGGTGGCGCGCAGGGCGGGCAGCAGTGCCTGGGTCACGTGCAGCACCCCGAGCACGTTCACCTCGTACATGGCCCGCCAGTCGGCCGGGTCGCCGTGCTCGACGCTCTCCGCGCCGATCGCGCCGCCCGCGTTGTTCACCAGGACGTCCACCCGGCCGACCTCGGCCGCGAAGGCGTCCACGGCGGCCCGGTCGGTGACGTCCAGCGTGAGCGCCCTGGCCGAACCGCCCCGCTCGGCGATCTCCTTGGCCAGCGCCTCGATCCGCTCGGTCCGGCGCGCGGTCAGCACCACCTCGAAGCCCTCGGCGGCCAGCCGGCGGGCGGTCGCCGCGCCGATTCCGCTGCTGGCACCGGTGACCACGGCCACCTTCTGCTCGGTCATTGCCACTCCCTGGGGCTCATCCGGTCGTTCGTCCGATCATCTCAACCGGGTGCGCGGAGCGAGCGCTCCGGTCCGGCCCGTCAGCCGGGCGCCGGGCGTACGACGGGGGGAGCGGCCGCAGAACGGGCCCGCTGAGCGGCCGTCAGGGGGCCCGGCCGTCAAGCCGGTGGCGGCCGTGACCGCCGGCCAGGGTGATCGTTGCACAGGGCAAGCAACCCGGGGAAGGCGGCTGAAACGAGATGTCATACCCACCTGTCAGGCCGGTATGCGCCCATCCGGGGACTAGTTTTCCGGAAGTCGGGCCAAATCCCCCCAACGGGCCTACTCTTGGGGAGATGAACCGTCCTGAGCCCGCTCAGCCGGGCGTCACTCCCGCCGTCGCACGCCCCGCCGCCGAACTGCGCGCCCGGGTGCGGAGGCTGGAGCCCGAGCTGATCGCCTTCCGCCGTGATCTGCACCGGCACCCGGAGCTCGGCCGCCAGGAGTTCCGCACCACCAACCTGCTGCGCGACCGGCTGGTCGCGGCGGGCCTGGAGCCGCGGGTGCTGCCCGGCGGCACCGGGCTGCTGGTCGACCTCGTCCCGGCCGGCACCGCTCCGGGCACCGAGTTCCTGGCCTTCCGCGCCGACATCGACGCGCTGCCGATCGACGACGCCAAGACCGACGTGCCGTACCGCTCGACCGTCCCCGGCCGGGCCCACGCCTGCGGCCACGACGTGCACACCTCGGTGGTGCTCGGCACCGGGCTGGTGCTGGCCGGGGCACTGCGCTCGGGCGAGCTGCGCCGCCCGGTCCGGCTGGTGTTCCAGCCGGCCGAGGAGGTCATGCCCGGCGGGGCGCTGGACGTCATCAAGGCGGGCGGGATGGACGGCGTCGGCCGGATCTTCGCGGTGCACTGCGACCCCAAGGTGGAGGTGGGCCGGATCGCCCTGCGGGTCGGCGCGATCACCTCGGCCTGCGACCGCCTGGTGCTGCACCTGGACGGCCCCGGCGGGCACACCGCCCGCCCGCACCTGACCACCGATCTGGTGACCGCGATCGCCCGGATGGCCGCGGACCTGCCGGCCGCCCTGGCCCGCCGGATGGACCCGCGCTGGGGCGTCAGCCTGGTCTGGGGCCGGATCGCCTCCGGTTCCGCGCCCAACGTCATCCCGCAGCACGCCGAACTGGAGGGCACCGTCCGCTGCCTGGAGCTGGACGGCTGGCGCGAGGCGCCGGACCTGCTGCACGAGCTGATCGCCAAGCTCGCCGAGACCTACCGGGCCAAGTGGACCCTGGACTACCACCGCGGGGTGCCGCCGGTGGTCAACGAGGCGGTCTCGGTCGCGCGGCTGGAGGAGACGATGACCGCCCGGTTCGGCGGGGACGGCGCCGAGGTGGTGGAGGGCACCGAACAGAGCCTGGGCGGCGAGGACTTCTCCTGGTACCTGGAGCACGCCCCGGGCGCGCTGGCCCGGCTGGGCGTCCGGGCCCCCGGCGACACCACCGTCCGTGACCTGCACCAGGGCCGGTTCGACGTGGACGAGCGGGCGATCGGCGTGGGTGTGGAGCTGTTCGCGGCGCTGGCCCTGGAGGATGACCGGATCTGACCGTTTCAAGGGGGTTTGCGGGCGACGCGTGAGCACGTTGTCGAGATCCGGGGTTTCGAAACGGTTCCGTAGACTGGGCCGGACCAAGTCTCGGATTCACCGTCCGCGCACGGGAAAAGGGCTCGGGGACGGCCGTCAGACCACGGTTTGATAACAACCCGAATGCTCCGGCAGCCCGTAACCCAACCGTGTTCTACGCGCGTTACGGTGGCGTCCGACCACGCTAATCGGGTGCGTGTGAGAAGGAGAAACTCCCTTGCGCCGTTCAATGAAGCTCGCCGCGGTTGTGCTCTCGGGTTCCCTGGGCATGGCCTCGCTCGCCGCTTGCGGCGCAAAGAGCAATGACACCAACGCCTCCGCCGGGTCTTCCGACGCTCTCAAGGTCGGCATGGCCTACGACATCGGCGGCCGCGGTGACCAGTCCTTCAACGACTCCGCCGCGCGCGGTCTCGACAAGGCCAAGGCCGACCTGGGCGTCTCCGTGACCGAGGCCGAGGCCAAGTCGGGCGAGGCCGAGGCCGACAAGGAGACCCGCCTCAAGAACCTGGTCGACGCCGGCTACAAGACCATCATCGCGGTCGGCTTCGTCTACCAGCCGGCGGTCAACAAGGTCGCCAAGGACAACCCGAACGTCAAGTTCGCGATCATCGACTCGAACGACAAGGACCAGCCGTCCAACGTCACCTCGCTGCTCTTCGCCGAGCAGGAGGGTTCGTACCTCGCCGGCGTCGCCGCCGCGAGCAAGTCGAAGGCCCACCACATCGGCTTCATCGGCGGTGTGCAGTCCGAGCTGATCAAGAAGTTCGAGGCCGGTTACAAGGCGGGTGCCAAGTCCGTCGACCCGAGCATCCAGGTCGAGACCACCTACCTGACCACCCCCCCGGACTTCACCGGCTTCAACTCGCCCGACAAGGGCAAGGAGGCCGCGCAGGGCCAGCTCGACAAGGGCGCGGACGTCATCTACGCCGCCGCCGGCTCCTCCGGCAACGGCTCCATCGAGGCCGTCGCCAACGCGGGCAAGTGGGCCATCGGCGTCGACTCCGACCAGGCCAACCAGCCGGCCCTGGCGAAGTTCAAGAACAGCATCCTGACCTCGATGGTCAAGAACGTCGACAACGCGGTGTTCGCGTACATCGACTCGGTCAAGAAGGGCACGCCGTTCACCGGCATCAAGCTCTTCGACCTCAAGGCCAACGGTGTCTCGCTCGCCACCACCGGCGGCAAGATCGACGACATCCAGGACAAGCTCAAGGCCGCCAGCGACGCCATCACCAGCGGCGCGACCACCATCCCGACCGCGCCGACCTCCTGAGGCCGGCGCGTCCCGGGACGCGACCTGACGCTGCCGCCTGCCCGGCAGCGTGACGATCGACTCGATCAACGGGAGGGGCCCGGCAGGGTGCGCTCGACGCGCACCCCCGGGCCCCGTTCCGTCTCCACGTTTCCCCCCTGTCCCCCCTTGGCCCTCCGAGCGCAACGACGCGCCTCCAGACCACCAGGAGACCGCCATCACCGCATCAGACCCCGTCCCCCTGCGCAAGGACGGAACCCCCAGCGCGGGGACGGCGACCCCGGCCGTCGAACTGCGCGGCATCACCAAGCGCTTCCCCGGTGTCGTGGCCAACCACGACATCAACCTCACCGTCCGCACCGGCACGGTGCACGCCCTCATGGGCGAGAACGGCGCCGGCAAGTCGACGCTGATGAAGATCCTCTACGGCATGCAGAAGCCGGACGAGGGCACCATCGCGATCAACGGCGAGCTGTGCGAGTTCAACACCCCCGGTGACGCCATCGCGCGCGGCATCGGCATGGTGCACCAGCACTTCATGCTGGCCGACAACCTCACCGTGCTGGAGAACGTCGTCCTCGGCGGCGAGAAGCTCCACGGCATCGGTGCCAAGGCGAAGGCGAAGATCAAGGAGATCTCCGACCAGTACGGCCTGGGCGTGCGCCCGGACGCCCTGGTCGAGGACCTCGGCGTCGCCGACCGCCAGCGCGTCGAGATCCTCAAGGTGCTGTACCGCGGCGCCAAGATCCTGATCCTCGACGAGCCGACGGCCGTGCTCGTCCCGCAGGAGGTCGACGCGCTGTTCGACAACCTGCGCGAGCTCAAGGCCGAGGGCGTCACCGTCATCTTCATCTCGCACAAGCTGCACGAGGTGCTCGCGGTCGCCGACGCGATCAGCGTCATCCGGCGCGGCACCACGGTCGGCGACGCCGACCCGAAGGCCGTGACCGCCCGCCAGCTGGCCGAGCTGATGGTCGGCGCCGAGCTGCCCTCCCCGGAGAGCCGCGAGTCGACCGTCACCACCACCGAGATGCTCAAGGTCGAGGGCCTGAGGATCGCCAAGACCGACGCCGAGGGCATCGAGCGCGTCGTCCTGGACGACATCTCGCTGCGCATCCACAAGGGCGAGATCCTCGGCATCGCGGGTGTCGAGGGCAACGGCCAGGCCGAACTCGTCGAGGCCATCATGGGCATGCTGCCGCTGGACGGCGGCACCGTCACCCTGGACGGCAAGGACCTCTCCGGCACCCAGACCCGGGCCCGCCGCGAGGCCGGCATCGGCTACATCCCCGAGGACCGCCACAAGCACGGCCTGCTGCTGGAGGCCCCGCTCTGGGAGAACCGGATCCTCGGCCACGTCACCGAGGCACCCAACTCCAGCGGTGTGCTGCTCAAGCCGGCCGCCGCCCGCGAGGACACCGCGCGGATCGTCCGGGAGTACGACGTCCGTACCCCCGGCATCGAGGTCACCGCGGCCTCGCTCTCCGGCGGCAACCAGCAGAAGCTGATCATCGGCCGCGAGATGAGCCACCAGCCGAAGCTGCTGATCGCCGCCCACCCCACCCGCGGTGTGGACGTCGGTGCGCAGGCGCAGATCTGGGAGCACATCCGGGTCGCCCAGCGGGAGGGCCTGGCCGTCCTGCTGATCTCGGCGGACCTGGACGAGCTGATCGGCCTCTCCGACACCATCCGGGTCATCTACCGCGGCCGCCTGGTCGCCGACGCCGACCCGGCCACCGTCACCGCCGAGGACCTCGGCACCGCGATGACCGGTGCCGCCGCCGGCCACATCGAGTCCGAGCCGGAGGCCGTCGCCGAGGCGCAGGCCGTCGCCGCCGAGGGCACCGAGGCCGCGGCCGAGCACCCGCACACCGACACCGCCGACGACCCGCAGGCGGGGGAGTAACCCATGACCAGTCCCAACCCCGCCGCCAAGCGCAGCCTGGCGCAGCGGATCAGCGGTGAGCGGATCGTGCTCGCACTGGCGGCGCCGGTGCTCGCGGTCGTGCTCTCCGTCGCGATCTGTTCCGTGCTGCTGGCGACCTCGGGCAAGAACCCGTTCGACGCGTGGAACGTGATGATCACGTACGCCACCAAGTCGGACGGCCAGGTGAGCATCCTCAACCGGACCACCACCTACTACCTGGCCGCCGCGGCCGCCGCGTTCGGGTTCCGGATGAACCTGTTCAACATCGGTGTCGAGGGCCAGTACAAGGTCGCCGCGCTGTTCGCGGCCTTCGTCGGCGCCCAGGTCGACCTGCCGGCGATCATCCAGATCCCGCTGCTGCTGGTCACCGCGATGCTGGTCGGCGGTCTGTACGCGAGCATCGCCGGTCTGCTCAAGGTCTACCGCGGCGTCAGCGAGGTCATCTCGACCATCATGCTGAACTCGATCTCGCTCGCGATCGTCGGTCTGCTGCTCGTGCCCGGCATCTTCGCCCCGAAGGTCAGCGGCACCAGCAACTCGATCCAGACCGACCCGGTCTCGCAGTCCAGCCACTTCTTCACCATCCCCACCGCCGGCGGGGACCTCTGGGGCTTCATCTTCATCGCCGCCCTGGTCGGTGTGGTCTTCCAGTTCACCCTGAGCCGCACCCGTTTCGGCTTCGACCTGCGCGCCACCGGCCGCTCGGAGTCCGCCGCGACCGCGTCCGGCGTGAACGTCAAGCGCATGGTGGTCATCTCGATGGTGGTCTCGGGCGCCATCGCCGGTCTGATCGGCCTGCCCGAACTCCTGCAGAACTCGTACTACTACGGCCAGAGCTTCCAGCCCGGCCTCGGCTTCCTGGGCATCTCGATCGCCCTGCTCGGCCGGAACAGCCCGATCGGCATCGCCTTCGCGGCCCTGCTCTTCGCCTTCCTGGACGCCACCGGCTCGCAGCTGCCGCTCAAGGGCGGGTTCCCCTTCGAGATCGTCGACGTCATGAAGGGCACCATCGTCATCTGCGTCGTCGTCGCGTACGAGCTGGTGCGCCGCTACGGCTTGAAGCGCCAGCAGCAGAAGGTCGGCGCCCAGCTCGCCGCCCAGCTCGCGGCCACTGAGAAGAAGGAGGTGTCCGCGTGAGCACGGCGACTGCCGCTCGTCCGAAGGCGCCGGGCGCGCCCGCGAAGAAGCGCAAGCTGTCCTGGCCCGTGGTGCTCCTGCTGATCGCGGGCGCCCTGGTCCTCTTCGCCGCCGTGGGCATGGCCACCGGCAACCACTCGCTGACCTCCTCCGGTCAGGTCGCCGCGGCGCTCGGCTCCGCCGTGCCGATCGGCATGGCCGGTCTGGGCGGTCTCTGGTCCGAGCGGGCCGGTGTGGTCAACATCGGCCTCGAAGGCATGATGGTCGCCGGCACCTTCTGCGGCGCCTGGGCGGGCTACCTGGTCAACCCGTGGGTCGGCCTGCTGGCCGGCATGCTCGGCGGTGCGCTCGGCGGTCTGCTGCACGCGGTCATCACGGTCACCTTCGGCGTCGACCACATCGTCTCCGGCGTCGGCATCAACCTGCTGATCCCCGGCATCTGCGCGTACGTCAACCGGATCTACTACAAGGACTACATCTCGGCCGGTGCCGGGGCGAACCAGTCCCCGCCGGCGGACCCGCTGCCGTACATCACCGTCCCGGGGCTGTCCTCCGGCCTGAAGAGCATCGAGAACCACCACTGGTTCCTGGTCTCCGACGTCGCCGGCGTGCTCGGCGGCCTGGTCACCAACCTCTCGGTGGTCGTGGTGCTGGCGGCCGTGCTGATCGTGGCCAGCTACTTCCTGCTCTGGCGCACGGTGTTCGGCCTGCGGCTGCGCTCCTGCGGTGAGAACCCGACGGCCGCCGAGTCGCTGGGCGTCAACGTCTACAAGTACAAGTACCTGGCGGTCATCGCCTCGGGCGCCTTCGCGGGCCTCGGCGGCGCGTACCTCTCGCTGGTCGCCGCGCACTTCTACAAGGACGGCCAGACCCTGGGCCGCGGCTTCATCGGCCTCGCGGCGATGATCTTCGGCAACTGGATGCCCGGCGGCCTCGCCATCGGCGCCGGCCTGTTCGGCTTCACCGACAGCCTCCAGCTGCGCGACCCGGAGTCGGTGCACGTGCTGATCCTGGTCGTCGCGATCGCGATGGCGCTGTTCGCCCTGTGGCAGCTGTACCGCCGCAAGTTCACCGCGACCGTGGTCTCCTTCGTGGTGGCCGGCGGCCTGGGCGCCTGGTACGCGCTGACCGACGAGGTGCAGCGTCCGCTGATCGTCGCCACGCCGTACCTGATCACCCTGGTGGTGCTCTCGCTGGCCTCGCAGCGTCTGCGGATGCCCAAGGCCGACGGTCAGGTCTACCGCAAGGGCCAGGGCAAGTGACGGCCCCCGCGGTCGACTGGGAGCGGCTGCGCGAGGCGGCGCGCGAGGCCATGGGCCGCGCGTACGCCCCGTACAGCAAGTTCCCGGTCGGCGCGGCGGCGCTGGTCGACGACGGTCGGCTGGTCAGCGGCTGCAACGTGGAGAACGCCTCGTACGGGCTCGCGCTGTGCGCCGAGTGCGGGCTGGTGTCCGCGCTGCACGCCTCCGGCGGCGGCCGGCTGGTCGCCTTCACCTGCGTCGACGGCGCGGGCGAACTGCTGATGCCGTGCGGGCGCTGCCGCCAGCTGCTGTACGAGCACGGCGGGCCGGAACTGCTGGTCGACCTGGCCTCCGGCGTGAAGCCGATGAGCGAGGTCCTGCCCGACGCGTTCGGTCCGGAGCGGCTCTAGCCTCGGCAATTGTTACGCGCGTAGAGTGTCGCGAGTGGGCCGTAACCCGGTCATCTCGCGGCACTCTTCGCTTTCCACGCATCTTCTCGACGTATGTGCACGACGCATCTGAAACCCCTCTTGGAGCACGCATGGACGCCATCTCCGTCATCAGGACCAAGCGCGACCGCGGAGAGCTGAGCGACGCTCAGATCGACTGGGTCATCGACGCCTACACCCGTGGCGAGGTCGCCGACGAGCAGATGTCCGCGCTGGCCATGGCGATCCTGCTGAACGGCATGAAGCCGCACGAGATCAGCCGCTGGACCGAGGCCATGATCCGCTCCGGCGTCCGGATGGACTTCTCCTCGCTGCCGCTGCCCACCAGCGACAAGCACTCCACCGGCGGCGTCGGCGACAAGATCACCCTCCCGCTCGCCCCGCTGGTCGCCGCCTGCGGTGCCGCCGTCCCGCAGCTGTCCGGCCGCGGCCTCGGCCACACCGGCGGCACCCTGGACAAGCTGGAGTCCATCCCCGGCTGGCGCGCCCTGCTCTCCAACGACGAGATGATGGACGTGCTGCGCGACGCCGGCGCGGTCATCTGCGCGGCCGGCGACGGCCTCGCGCCCGCCGACAAGAAGCTGTACGCGCTGCGCGACGTCACCGGCACCGTCGAGGCCATCCCGCTGATCGCCTCCTCGATCATGTCGAAGAAGATCGCCGAGGGCACCGGCGCGCTCGTGCTGGACGTCAAGGTCGGCTCCGGCGCCTTCATGAAGAACCTGGACGACGCCCGCGAACTCGCCCGCACCATGGTCGGCCTGGGCACCACCGCCGGGGTCAACACCGTCGCCCTGCTCACCGACATGTCCACCCCGCTCGGCCTCACCGCGGGCAACGCGCTGGAGGTCCGCGAGTCGATCGAGGTGCTGGCCGGCGGCGGTCCCGCCGACGTCGTCGAGCTGACCCTCGCCCTGGCCCGCGAGATGCTCGCCGCCGCCGGCGTGCACGGCAAGGACCCGGCCGACGCGCTGCGGGACGGCTCCGCGATGGACCACTGGCGCCGCATGATCGCCGCCCAGGGCGGCGACGTCGACGCCCCGCTCCCGGTCGCCCGCGAGCAGCACGTCATCCCGGCGCCCGCCTCCGGCGTGCTCACCGAGCTGGACGCCTACGCGATCGGCGTCTGCGCCTGGCGCCTGGGCGCCGGCCGCGCCCGCAAGGAGGACCCGGTGCAGGCCGGCGCCGGCGTCGAGATGCACGCCAAGCCCGGTGACACCGTGGTGGCCGGCCAGCCGCTGCTGACCCTGCACACCGACACCCCGGAGCGCTACGAGTACGCCATCGAGGCGCTGGCCGGCGGCATCGGGGTCTCCCCGGCGGGTACGGCGTTCACCCCGAACCCGATCGTCCTCGACCGCATCGCGTAGTGGTCGGACGGGGGCGTGGCGCGACCGCATCGCGCCGCGCCCCCCGCGGCCCGGCTACTCCGCCGCGGCGAGCATGATCTTGAGGAACTCCTCCGGCGCCTCCCGGACCAGGTCGTGGCCGACCGGGAGGGCGTGCACCGCCCAGGTCGGGTCGTCGCGCAGGCGCTCGTAGGTCTCCAGGAACGGGGTGCCCTCGAAGCGCTCGGCGTGGATGTAGACGCGGCGGGCGATCCCGTCCACCGCCCCGGTGAGGCGCACCGGCTGGAGCAGGGTCCCCATCGGGTGGACGGTCGCGCGCGGGTCGAGGGCCGGGTGGAGTCCCACCATGGTGTGCCCGTTCCCGGCGGCGGCACCGGCCAGGTACCGCTGTTTCCAGAGGTCGTCGACGATCGCGTGGGCCGACTCGCCGTCGCGCGGGACGAAGGCGTCCGCGTAGACCAGCCCGGCCACCCGCTCCGGCGCCCGGTCGGCGACCGCCGAGATCACCATGCCGCCGTAGCTGTGCCCGACCAGCACGGCGTCGGTGACCTGCTCCGCCTCCAGCAGGCCCAGCACGTCCTGGACGTGGGTGTCCAGGTTGATCGCCCCGTTGTTCAGGTGCCCGCGCTCGCTCACCCCGCTCAGCGTCACCGGGTACACCTCGTGCCCGGCCGCCCGCAGCCGCCCGGTCAACGGCCGGTACCACCAGCCGCCGTGCAGGACGCCGGGGACGAGGACGAAGGTGGCCATGGTGAATTCCTCTGCTGTTCGTACGAACTGACGAGAGGAAACTTACGGGCCCGCCGGGCGGGGTGTCAGGCGTACGTCCGCAGCACGCCGGTGTCGAGGGTCCACTAGGTCCGCACCGTGGTACGCGATATGGCCCGGGTGGGTCGTCGACAACTGCGCATTGAGCTGCCTGGCGATGTGCAGTGCAGCGAGTTCGTGTCGCATGACCGGTGACGTCATCATGACGATCTCGCCCTCGGCGATCTCGACCTTCCCTATCCCCGGCACCTTCGGCAGCTGATCCGCGATCTCAAGCAGCCGGGCGAACACTGCAGGATCGACACTCACACTCCGGAGTGTATCCGCGCCCGCTGTCAAGCGTCCGCGACCGCTCGCCTCGTGGTACGGGCCTGGTGGGTGGCGTGGAGGGTGACGGCGGCGGCGAGGGTCATGGCGGTGAGGCCGACGGTGGCGGCGCCGGGCCAGCCGGTGGAGTGGTAGGCGTCGGCGCCGAGGGTGCCGCCGAGGCTATTGCCCAGGTAGTAGGCGATCAGGTAGAGGGCGGAGGCCTGGGCGCGGCCCTCGGTGGCGGTGCGGCCGACGGCGGCGGAGGCGGTGGTGTGGCCGGCGAAGAAGCCGGCGGTGATCAGCACCAGGCCGAGCAGGGCGCAGACCAGGGAGTCGGCGAGCGAGAGCAGCAGCCCGGCGGCGGTCACGCCGACGGCGACGTAGAGGGTGCCGCGCCGGCCGAGCCGGGCGGAGAGGCGGCCGACCGCGGCGGAGGTGCCGGTGCCGACCAGGTAGACGACGAAGATCGAGGCGGCGATCGACTCGGGCAGGTGGAAGGGCGCGGCGATCAGCCGGTAGCCGACGGTGTTGTAGACCGCGCCGAACACCGCCATGAACAGCATGCCGAGCGCGTACAGCCGTACCAGCAGCGGGTTGCGCAGGTGCCGGCCGACGGTGCGGGCGAGGGCGCGCGGGTCCACCGGGGCCGGGGTGAAGTGCCGGGCGGCGGGGATCAGCAGCCGGAAGGCGAGCGCGGCGAGCAGGGCGAGGGCGGCGGAGGCGGCGAGGCCCCAGCGCCAGCCGAGGGCGGCGGCGGTCCAGCCGGAGATCAGCCGGCCGCCCATGCCGCCGATGCTGTTGCCGGCCACGTACAGGCCCATCGCGGAGGGCAGCGCGCTGGGGTGGACCTCCTCGGCGAGGTAGGCCATGGCGGTGGCGGGGAGCCCGGCGAGGGCGGCGCCCTGGAGGACGCGCAGCACGACCAGGGTGGTGAGGTCGGGCGCGAGGGGCAGGGCGACGGCGAGGGCGCAGGCCGCGAGGACGGAGGCCGTCATCACCGCGGTGCGGCCGTACCGGTCGGCCAGCGCACTGGCCGGGAGCAGCCCGAGGGCGAGGCCGAGGGTGGCGGCGGAGGCCGTCCAGCTGGCCTGGCCGGGGGTGAGGTCGAGGTCGGCCGAGAGGACCGGCAGCAGGCCCTGGGTGGAGTAGAGCAGGACGAAGGTCGCGACACCGGCGGCGAACAGGGCGAGGTTGGCGCGGCGGAAGCCGCGCCCGCCCGGGCGGTGGCGGTCGTCCCGGTCGAGGGTGTGCTCGGTGGAGGCATCCGGGGTGGCCGCGGATGCCCTGGTATCGGAGGGCTGCATGGCTCCGACGCTAGGCCTGGCGCGGCTGATGCGTCCAATGCATGAAGAGTGGATGATCGATGCGCCGGTGTATGAGTCGAGGTGGGACGGGGATGGCCGTGGCGGACGGGTCGGACGGAACGGAGCAGCCCTACCGGGCGGCCGAGTTGGGGCCGGAGGAGCCGGCCGTGCTGCTGGCGCCCAGGTTGGCGCGGTTCGCCGCGGTGGCCCGGCTGGAGCACGTGACCCAGGCGGCCGCGCTGCTCGGGGTGCCGCAGCCGACGCTGTCGCGCGCGGTGTCCCGGCTGGAGGCGGAGCTCGGGGTGGGCCTGCTGGCCCGGCAGGGCCGGACGGTCCGGCTGACCAGGGCGGGCCGGCTGCTGCTGGCCTCGGTGGAGCGGGCGCTGGCGGAGCTGGAGCGCGGCGCGGAGGCGGCCCGGGCGGAGGCGGACCCGGCGGTGGGGCGGGTGGCCTTCGGCTTCCTGCACACGATGGGCCCGGACGCCGTCCCGGCGCTGCTGCGGGGCTTCCGGGCGGCGCACCCGCAGGTGCGGTTCCAGCTGGTGCAGGACTACGGCACGGCGATGCTGGAGCGGTTGCGGGCGGGCGAGTTGGACCTGTGCCTGGTCGCGCCGCTGCCGGACGACCCGGCCTTCACGGCCCGCCCGCTGGACGAGCAGCGGCTGCACCTGGCCGTCCCGGCGGACCACCGGCTGGCGGGGCGGCGGCGGATCCGGCTGGCGGAGGTGGCCGAGGAGCCGTTCGTCGGGCTGGAGCAGGGGTACGGGCTGCGCATGATCACGGACGGCTTCTGCGCGCAGGCCGGCTTCGTGCCCCGGCTGGCCTTCGAGGGGGAGGAGGCCGAGACCCTGCGGGGGCTGGTGGCGGCCGGGCTGGGGGTGGCGCTGCTGCCGCCGGCGCTGGTGCCGCGGCCCGGGGTGGTGGAGCTGGAGGTGACCGCGCCGCGGACCCGGCGGGCGATCGGCCTGGCCTGGGCGGCGGGGCGGCCGCTGACGCCGCCGGTGGCGGCGTTCCGGGACTTCGTGCTGTCCCGGCGGGGGCGGCTGCTGCACCACGACTGAGGTGGTCGGCGCGATGCGGCCTGTTTGGCGGATCCTATGGACCGGGCGGTGGAATTCCGGTCCTGCTTTGGACCATCCGGTGGTGTTCCCGGTGGTAGGTCTACGCGCGTAGGGGCTATATTTCCGCAATGGAGAAGCAGATCCCCGTCACCACCGCGGGCACCGGCCCGCGCATTCCCACCCCCGACCAGATCCGCCGCGCGCCGAAGGTCCTGCTGCACGACCACCTCGACGGCGGGCTGCGCCCGGAGACCGTCGTCGAGCTCGCCGCCGCGACCGGCTACGAGGGGCTCCCCACCACCGACGCCAAGGAACTCGGCGAGTGGTTCCGCGAGGCCGCCGACTCCGGCTCGCTGGTCCGCTACCTGGAGACCTTCGCGCACACCTGCGCCGTCATGCAGACCCGCGAGGCCCTGGTCAAGGTCGCCGCCGACTGCGCCGAGGACCTGGCCGCCGACGGCGTCGTCTACGCCGAGGTCCGCTACGCCCCCGAGCAGCACCTGGAGGGCGGCCTGAGCCTGGACGAGGTCGTCGAGGCCGTCCAGGAGGGCTTCCGCCTGGGCGAGGCCAACGCCCGCGCGGCCGGCCACCGGATCCGCATCGGCACCCTGATCACCGCGATGCGGCACGCCGCCCGCTCGCAGGAGATCGCCGAACTGGCCAACCGCCACCGGGACTCGGGCGTCGTCGGCTTCGACATCGCGGGCGCGGAGGCGGGCTACCCCCCCACCCGCCACCAGGCCGCCTTCGACTACCTCAAGGGCGAGAACAACCACTTCACCATCCACGCGGGCGAGGCCTTCGGCCTGCCGTCGATCTGGGAGGCCCTGCAGTGCTGCGGCGCCGACCGGCTCGGCCACGGCGTGCGGATCGTCGACGACATCACCCTGAACGAGGACGGCAGCGTCGAGCTGGGCCGACTGGCCGCGTACGTGCGCGACAAGCGCGTCCCGCTGGAGATGTGCCCGACCTCCAACCTCCAGACGGCGGCCGCCGCTTCGTACGCCGAGCACCCGATCGGGCTGCTCAGCCGGCTCAAGTTCCGGGTCACCGTGAACACCGACAACCGGCTGATGAGCGGCACCAGCATGAGCCAGGAGTTCGGCCACCTGGTGGACGCCTTCGGCTACACCCTGGGCGACATGGAGTGGTTCACGGTGAACGCGATGAAGTCCGCGTTCCTGCCCTTCGACGAGCGGCTGGCGATGATCAACGACGTGATCAAGCCGGGCTACGCCGAGCTCAAGGCGGAGTGGCTGTTCAGCGCGGGCACCGCCGGCAGCTGAGCCGACGGCCCGTCCTTGCGGTCGGATGAACGCGGCTTCCGGGTACGGAAGTTGGCGTTCATCCGACTACTCACTCGGGTGAGTGAACGCCCTTTGGTTCTCGCGCGACCCTGTCACTACGGTGTGCCAGTCAATGCTGACAGGCCGTGGCGGCACTCGCCCGTCCGTCGCCCCGTGCGATGTCGGCCACCGACGAGGACCCAAGGGGACGAACCATGAAGCAGGCTCTCAAGGCCGCCGGTACCGCGGCGCTCGGCATCGCCATCGCGGCGGTCGGCGCCGGCACCGCCTCCGCGGCGGCCGGCCAGGCGGCCGGCGGCCTCGGGCTGCCCACCGGCGCGGTGACGAACCCCGCGGTGACCGGTGCGGTCACCGACACCGCGGCCAAGCTGCCCGGCGGCGACAAGGTCGCCGGCACCCTCGGCACCCTGACCCCGAGCGCCGGCCAGCCCGCCGCCGCTCCGGCCGCCGAGGCCGCGCCCGCCGCCCCGGTCGCCGGCCTCACCCAGCAGCGCGTCGGCGGCCTGCCGAACGTCCCCGGCCTGGACAAGACCCCGATCGGCGGGGTTGCCGGCGCGCTGGGCGGCCTGGGCGGCTGATCCGGCCACCCGCACGACGACGGGCCGCCCGCCCCCGGAACTCCTCCGGAGGCGGGCGGCCCGTCGTCGTGCCCGCCGGTACGGCCTCACGGCTCCTGGGGGAGCAGCACCCACAGCGCGAGGTAGATCAGGAACTGCGGGCCGGGCAGCAGGCACGACAGCAGGAAGATCAGTCGGACGGTCCACGGGGTGAGGCCGAAGCGCTCGGCGATCCCGGCGCAGACGCCGGCGATGACGCGGTTGTGGCGGGGGCGGGCGAGGCGGGCGCTCATGGGAACTCCTTGGCTGGCTGGCTGCCGGTGCCGGGTGGTCCGGCGGGCGTACCTCCATACTCCGCCGCCGCCGGCCCGGAAACCTCCACCCACCAGGCGATCCTCGACCCCGGTAGGTCACCGGGAAGACGGAGACCCGGATCGGGGTCCGCCTCAGGGATGACCCGGAGGTGCGGGTACGGAAAAACCCGTTCGCGAAGGTGTCGGGGCGGAGGGATATGATTCCGCGGTCGCTGATGGTGGGGGGAAATCCGGCGGCGCCGTCACGGCCTCAAGAGGCCCCTCACGCCTGCGATTTCGCACTTCTCTCGGGCTGCGCCCGAATTCTCCCGTGAGGTCCCCTTGCGCAATCAGTCCCGCAGAATCCTCGCCGTGGCCGCCGCTGCCGCGCTGGCCTCCGGCGCCGCCCTGACCTCGGCCCCGGCGGCACTGGCGGCCCCGACGGCCACTGCCGCGCCCCAGGGCACCCAGGCCACCTCGCCGGTCACCGCCGCTTTCGGCGGACTGCCCGACTCGGTCAAGGCGGGCGGCGCGCCGATCGAGTTCTCCGTGACCCTCAAGAACACCGTCGACCACCAGATGGACGTGCTGGGGTCGGTCCTCACCCTCGCGGACCCCGGCCTCGGCATCAAGCCGGGCCAGTTCAAGCTGGAGTACCAGGCCCCCGGCACGACCGGGTGGCAGGCCGCCGAGGAACGCGGTGCCGCTGTCTGGGACGTCGACCGCAACGGCGGCCGGCACGTGGCGGCCGGTGCCGAGGCCGTCTACCGGCTGCGGCTCACCGTCGCCGCCGATGCCCCGGCGGGTCGGGTGGGCCCGGGCTTCAACGCCATCGTGTCGGACCCCACCCTGCCCCCCGAGCAGCGCATCTCGACCGCGCTCAGCACCTCCCCGAACCTGGTGGTCGCCCCGGCGGTCACGCCGACCACGCCGGCGACCACGCCCGCTGCCACGGCGGACGTCCGGCTCGACGGGGTGCCCGCCGTCTTCACGGCGGGCACGGAGTCGAAGCCGTTCAAGCTCGTCCTCGGCAACACCAGTGGCAAGGACCTCCGGCTGGTGCCCGCGATCGTGTTCCAGGGGAAGGACCTGCTCCCCTCCGGGACGGTCAGGTTCGAGTTCCAGGCGCCGAACGGGGACTGGCTGGAGGGCACCCCCGGCGGTGACTCGGACCACCCGGCCTGGCTCTGCATGGGCCTGCGGGCGGG
Source organism: Kitasatospora sp. NPDC059160 (assembly GCF_042755465.1). Taxonomy (NCBI): domain Bacteria; kingdom Bacillati; phylum Actinomycetota; class Actinomycetes; order Kitasatosporales; family Streptomycetaceae; genus Kitasatospora; species Kitasatospora sp. NPDC059160. The sequence continues at coordinate 40,881 of NZ_JBHZCN010000062.1, forward strand.
GAGCAAGGACGCCGACGTCGTCGTCCTGCCGAAGGGCGGGACGAGGACGTTCAACCTCCGGCTGGCCTTCACCAAGGACGCGCCGGTCGTCGCCGAGTCCCTGCTCGCCAGGGTGGGCAGCCTGCCCGGCGCGGGTGAGAGCGGCGCCGAGTCGTTCAGCCCGAGGGCGGACTTCACCATCGAGGCCGCCACCGGCACCCTGGCTCCCACCACCCCGGTCACCTTCGTTCCGGCCGCCCCGGCCACTGTTGCCATCGCTGTCCCGGCCGCGCAGGTCACCACCGGCGCCCCGAGCCCCGCGGCCGAGCCCGTGCAGGTGGCGGCCGCCGCCCCGGCCCCGGCGGCCGTGGAAGCCACCCGGCTGGCCTCCACCGGCGGCGGGTCCTCTTCCGCCCCGATGGCGATCACCGGCGCGACCGCGATCGCCCTCGGCATCGGAACCCTGGTCGTCGCCCGCCGCCGCCAGCGCGCCCAGGGCGCCGGGAACTGACCCCGGACAGCACGAGGCCCGTCCGTCCCCGCTCGAAGGCGGGGACGGACGGGCCTTGCGGCGTTCCGGGGCTCAGCCCGCCGGCTGCTGCGGAGGCTGCGGCTGGGCGTACGGGTTGTCCGCCACCGGCTGCGCCGGCGCGCCCGGCTGGGGCGGCACGGCGCCCTGCGGCGGCACCGGCTGGCCCGGCTGCCCGGCCGGCTGGGCGTACGGGGCGTTCGGGTTGAACGCGGCCTGCTGGGCGGCGGCGTTGGGGTCGTGCGGGGCGTTCGGGTTGTACGGCGCGTGCGGGGTGTACGGCGTGACCGGCTGGGGCGGCGCGTTCTTGGCGTTGCTGCGCTCGACGACGGCCTTCACCGTGGCGACGATCATCGCGATCGGCAGGATCAGCGCCTGGAAGAAGATCCGGTAGGTGCCGCCCTCGAAGACGAACGCCAGGTAGTAGGCGTAGCCCGCGAACCCGAGGCCAATCACGATGTTGAGGATCCGCATGCCGACCTTGAGTCCGCGCAGCGGCAGGACGCCGAGGACCAGCATGATGGCGCCGCTGAGCGCCAGCAGAACGACGTACCAGGAGAAACCGGGTTCGTTGGTGAAGTCGAGATTGTTCAAGGGAATTTCCTGTGGGAGGAGAATGACGACGGGAACCGTCCGGGGACGACAGCGCACAGTACTGGAGGGGGCCGACATCCGTCGTCGCCTTTTCATCACGGTGTCGTTGCGCCGGGTCGCGGCTGCGCCGGAGCGGTAATTGACGAGGTGGGAAATGACTGTTTATGAGGTGCTGCGGGTCTTTTGCGGGCCGGACGGGCAGTACGGCAACGCGCTCGGTGTGGTGCGGGACGGCGCCGCCGTTCCGGGGCGGGCGGCGCGGCAGGCCTTCGCCGGTGAACTCGGTTTCAGCGAGACGGTGTTCGTCGACGACGCGGAGCGCGGGGAGATCGACATCTACACCCCGAGCGTGCGGCTGCCCTTCGCCGGCCACCCGTGCGTGGGCGCCGCCTGGCTGCTCGGGGTGGACCGGCTGGTGACCGCCGCCGGGGAGGTGCCGGTGCGGCGCGAGGGCGGGCTGACCCGGATCGAGGCCCGGCCGGAGTGGGCCCCGGGGCGGACCTTGCGGCAGTACGGCTCGGCCGCCGAGGTGGAGGCGCTGGAGGTGCCGCCGCCGGGGGAGTGGGTGTACGCCTGGGCCTGGCAGGACGAGGCGGCCGGTACGGTCCGGGCGCGGGCCTTCCCGGGCCGGGGTGACGGCATCGACGAGGACGAGGCGACCGGCGCGGCGGCCCTGCTGCTGGCCGGCCGGCTCGGGCGGGCGCTGACCGTCACCCAGGGCCGGGGTTCGCAGCTGCTGGCCGGTCCGCGGCCGGGCGGGCTGGTCGAGGTCGGCGGCCGGGTGGTGCGTGCCTAGGCCCTGTCCGGCCGATCTTGCCGGGCCCGCGACGCCGGGCATCCCGCCTGGCCGCACGCCCGAATCGCCCGAGTACACCCAGTACGAGGACGATCCGGGCGCACGCCCAGCCGGGCGCCCACCGCCGCGGGCTGATCCGACAAGATCGACCGGACAGGGCCTAGCCGGCCGGCGGGGTGGGGCCCGCGTAGGCACGCGGACGGGCCGCGGGTGCCATGGTCACCTTCGGGGTGACGGCGGCGGCCACCGGCGGGGCGGCCAGGACGGCGGCCCGCCGGGCCCGGGCCGCGGTCCGGTGCTCCCGCAGCAGGCGGCGCAGGCCGGGGACGAGGGCGAGGTGGGCGATCATCACGCCGAGCACGGCGAACAGTATGTGGTCCACGTTGAGCACGTGCCCGGGCGTCCAGGAGGAGAGGAACTCCAGGCCGGTCGCCAGCAGGGCGGACACACCGGTGGTGCGCAGGAAGGACGGCAGCCAGGGGGCCCGGACCCGGCCGCCGGCCAGCGGCAGCAGGACGCCGAGCGGGGCGAGCAGCAGGAACTCGCCGACCACCTGCCACGGGGTGGAGGAGCGGAGCGAGGCCAGCGGCGTCAGGTTGGCGTCGTACACCCAGGCCACCGGCAGGGGTCTGAGCACCAGCCAGAGCACCAGCGTCAGGTGGAGGGCCAGGCCCGCCAGTCCGGCGTGCCGGAGGGGTCGGTGGACGCCCGCCGCCGGCCTGTTCTCGGTCCGTGCGCCGGAACGCTCGTCGCGTGTCCTGGTGCCATCTCGCTGCACGGGGGGAAGGACGTGGGCCGGTGGCGCGGCGGTTCCACGCCGGGCGTGAACATTCCGGGGCGCGCCCCCGTTTCCCGTCACACGGGGTCGACGGAGTCGACGGGGGGCGCCTCGCCCGAGGACGGGCCCTACCGGCAGGGCGCCGCCGTGGGCACCGCGCCGAACACGTTGTCGGGCGGCGGCGAGCCCGGCACCACCGGGGTGGGCGAGGGGCTCGGGCTCGCCTTGGCCGCGCCGCGGGACGGGGTGACGGCCGGGGCGGGCGGGGTCGGGGTGGCCAGCGCGGTCGGTATGTGCGGGGCGCTCGGGCAGGCCGTCCGGCTGGCGGGCGCGCCGGCGTCGACCGGTACGGCGGTCGGCCGGATGCCGCAGCCGGAGGCCAGCGCGAGCAGGAGCAGGACGCCGGCGGTGCGGCGCAGGGCGGTGCGGGTGGGGGCGGTCACGTGGCGTCCTTGAGCTCGGCGTCGCCGGCGGGGCCGAGCTCGGTCCCGCCCGCGGACGGCGACGGCTGTTGGGTCAGCGGCAGCGTCAGGGTGAACACCGCGCCTACCTCCCCGTTCGCCGCCGTGATGGTCCCCCCGTGGATCTGGGCGTTGGCCATCGCGATGGACAGCCCCAGGCCGCTGCCCTCCGAGCGGGCCCGGCCGCGGTCGGCCTTGTAGAAGCGGTCGAAGACGTGCGGCAGCACGTCCTCGGGGATGCCGGGGCCGCTGTCGGAGACCTCGACCACGACCGAGCCCGCGGACTGCCGGACCTTGACCCGCACCGGCGAGCCGCCGTGCTTGAGCGCGTTGCCGATCAGGTTGGCGAAGACCACGTCCAGCCGGCGCGGGTCGACCACGGCCAGGATGCCGCGCGGGGCGTCCAGTTCGACCGCGTCGTACCAGGCCCGGCCGTCGATGCAGGACATGATCAGGTCGGCGACGTCGACCTCGTCGGCGACCAGCCTGGCGGTGCCGGCGTCGAAGCGGGTGACCTCCATCAGGTTCTCGACCAGGTCGGACAGCCGCCTGGTCTCGCTCACCACGAGTCGGACGGCGGGCTCGATCATCGGGTCCAGCGACTCGGCCTCGTCCTCCAGGATGTCGGTCACCGCGGTCATCGCGGTCAGCGGGGTGCGCAGCTCGTGCGACATGTCGGCGACGAACCGCCGGCTCTGCGCCTCGCGCGCGCTCAGCTCCTCGACCTGCTCGTGCAGCGACTCCGCGGCCCGGTTGAAGGTCCGGGCCAGGTCGGCGAGTTCGTCGGAGCCCTCGACCTCCAGCCGGGTGTCCAGGTGGCCCTCGCCGAGCCGCTTGGCGGCCTCCCCGAGCCGCTTGACCGGCCGCAGCACGGTCGAGGAGGCGGCCTGGGCGAGCAGGGCCGAACCGATCAGCGCGAGCAGGGTCGCGATGGCCAGTGACCAGCCCAGGGTGTTGAGGTCGGCCCGTTCGTTCTCCAGCGACTTGAACATGTACGCCGTCGGGCCGTTCGGCAGCACCTTGGTGCCGCCGATCACGAACGGGCGGCCGTCCAGGTTCTGCCGCTGCCAGTACAGGTGGTACGGGTACGGGTTGCTCTCGGTGACCTCGCGCGGCTTGGCGACGGTGGACTGCAGCGCCGCCGGGACGTCGGCCAGGGTGAAGCGCGTCGGGGCGGAGGAGACCGCCGGGCACTCGGGGTGCGCCGGGTCGACCACGACCACGTCGTAGGACAGGCCGGAGCTCGCCACGTTGGAGGCCAGCGTGGCGAGGTCCGGGCAACTGGCGTTCAGCGGCAGGTCGGAGACGTTGCGGCTGAGCGAGACCCGGAAGTCGTTCAGCGCGGTGTCCTGGGCGCGCTTGAGCACCGCGTCGCGGTTCAGCCAGTACGCGATGCCGGAGGCCGAGACGGCGGCGAGCAGCGCGACGGCCGCGAACACCGCGATCAGCCGCACCCGCAAGGAGCGCAGCCGTCGCCACGGGCCGGACGAGAACCGTCGGGCAGTCTGCTGATGGTCAGTCACAAGAGCCTGTCGTCGTACGGGAGTTCAGGAAGGGGGCGAGGGGCTCAGGCAGGCGGGTCCAGTCGGTAGCCCACTCCGCGCACGGTGCGGATCAGGGTCGGCGCGGACGGCACGTCCTCGACCTTGGCCCGCAGCCGCTGGACGCAGGCGTCCACCAGGCGGGAGTCGCCGAGGTAGTCGTGCTCCCAGACCAGCCGCAGCAGCTGCTGGCGGGAGAGCGCCTGGCCGGGGCGGCGGCTGAGCTCCAGGAGCAGCCGCAGCTCGGTCGGGGTGAGCTGGAGGTCCTGCCCGTCCTTGGTGACGGTCATCGCGGCCCGGTCGATCACGACGGTGCCGTACGCGGAGGAGTCGGAGCTCTCCCGCTCACCGCGCCGCAGCACGGCGCGGATCCTGGCGTCCAGCACGCGCGGCTGGACCGGTTTCACCACGTAGTCGTCCGCGCCGGACTCCAGACCCACGACCACGTCGATGTCGTCCGAGCGGGCGGTGAGCAGGATGATCGGCAGCTGGTCGGTGCGGCGGATCCGACGGCAGACCTCGAAGCCGTCGATTCCGGGCAGCATCACGTCCAGCACGATCAGGTCGGGCCGCTGCTCCTTGAAGAGCCTCAGACCGTCCTCGCCGGAGGCGGCGGTGGCCACACGGTGGCCCTGGCGGGTGAGAGCGAGTTCGAGGCCGGTCCGGATGGCGTCGTCGTCCTCGATCAGTAGGAGGAAAGGCACGGCCCCATTTTGGCCCACCGGGAGCGCCGAATCACCCCCCGGACCGGTCACCGCCCGTACGGGAACCGGAAGGACGGCCGCCGGCGTCCGGAACGGCGGGAGGAGGAACGGGTCGAAGGGCCCGGCCCTGTGACACCCCTGTGACAGTCGGCGGACAGCGCCATCACAACCGGCGGGCAGGATTTTCCATGTCGCCGCAGGACAGCGGGCCGCAAGGGCCGGCTGGAGGGCGGCAACAGGAACCGCTCGTACCGAACCAAGGGGGCGCACGATGAACGCCATGCTTCAGACCCGGACCAACCCGGCTGTCCGCACCGCGCGTTCCTCAGCGACCACCCACCGGACCCGGTACGAGATCAGGACCGACGAGAACTCCGGTGCCGTGACCGTACGGGGGTGCGCGCACAGCACCGGTGGAAACCCTGTCGCCCGCCGGGTGAGCGGCGGCGGCAGGACGGGGGAGCTGTACGGGATCGGCCGACTGGGGAGTACGGCCGACTCCGGCAACACCCTCACGCTGCGGGGGATCCTCCCCGTCCGCGTCGAGGGCACGGACGCCCGGGGGGGCGACCAGAGGAAGAACGGTCTGCGGACGGTCGGCTCGGGGGAGCCGGCCGGTCGCGGGGCCGCCGGTGCGACGCTGCTGCGGCTGAACCCCGCGCCGGCCCGCACCACCGAGGCGGGACAGGGAGACGCGCAGGGGGAGCACCCGGCCGTCGCGGAGGACCACATCACGGAGTTCACCGCGTACGTGCGCGAGCGCCGCGCCTCCCTGTACGCCACGGCGTACCACCTCACCGGTGACCGCTACGAGGCCGAGGACCTGCTGCAGAGCGCGCTCTTCAGCACCTACCGGGCCTGGGGCCGGATCACCGACAAGGCCGCGGTCGGGGGCTACCTCCGCCGCACCATGACCAACCTGCACATCTCCGCCTGGCGGCGCCGCAAGGTCAACGAGTACCCGACCGAGGAGCTGCCGGAGACGGCCGGCGACACCGACGCGATGGGCGGCACCGAGCTGCGCACCGTGCTCTGGCAGGCGCTGGCGAAGCTGCCGGAGAACCAGCGGACCATGCTGGTGCTGCGGTACTACGAGGGCAAGACCGACCCGGAGATCGCCGACGTGCTGGGGATCAGCGTCGGCACGGTCAAGAGCAGCATCTGGCGCGCGCTGCGCCGGCTGCGCGACGACGAGCACCTGAACAAGTCGGGCGACACCGTCCGGGCGTTCGGCGAGCTGGTCGCCTGACGGCGGCGAGCGGGGAGCAGGGGACAGGACTCCCGTCGGGGGACGGGTAGCGGACGGTTGCGGTTCGGGGGCGCCGGCTCGGGGGAGCGGCGCTCGTGGGGAGCCCAAGCCGTTCGGTGGGCGACGGGCCCGGTGCGGGGGAGACGCACCGGGCCCGTCGTCGTACGTCCTCGGGCGGTCCCGCCCGGCGCGGCTCAGACCGCCGACAGCTCCCGCCGCCCCGAGGCGGCGCGGACCCGCCGCTCCGCCTCCGGCCCGGCGCACGGGTACGAGCCCAGCTCGACCTGCCGTCCGACGATGGCCCGCTCGGCCCGCATCAGTCGCAAGCCCCGGCGCAGCAGCACCGGCAGCGACTTGCGGCCTTCCCGGACGTCCCGGCGCAGTCGGCGCCAGGCCGTGGTGAGCGCGCCGTTGCGCAGGCACAGGGCGTCGCCGAGCAGGCCCTCGGCGGTGCACTCGGTGACGATCTCGGCGGCGAAGATGCCCTCGGCGATGAACGCGGTGGCGCCGTCCAGGTCCAGGGCGCGGGTGGAGATCCGGCCGTTGTCCGGGATCGAGTACACCGGCACCTCGGTGCGCCCGCGCTCGTACAGCGCGCGGATGGCGGCGACGGCCTGGTCGCGGTGCCAGGCGAGCGGGGAGTCCCAGTCCACGGCGCCGTCGGGCAGCCGGGGGAGGGTGGGGTCGTCCCCGTCCTTGTAGAAGTCGTCCAGCTGGAGCACCGGGAGGCCGCTGCGTTCGGCCAGCGAGGACTTCCCCGATCCGGAGGGCCCGGAGAGCAGGATCACCCGGGCGTGGGCCGTCGGGACGGGATTCATGGGGGAGTCACTCACGGGACACCAGTCTGACGCATCCCGGCCGGTTGCCGAAACCGTTCTGCATCACACCTTCCGGCCGGCGCCCTCCGTCACGCCGTCCGGAAGTCGGGGCCGGCGAGGGCGAGGTGGAGCGCCGGCAGGTAGCGGCTGTCGAGCTGGAGGTACACCTGGCGCCCGCCGCCGGGCGGCTGGTAGCCGGTGGCGGCCCAGTCCTGGGAGTGCCAGGTGTCGGGCTCGGGCTCGTGGAAGGTGCCCCCGGTGGGCAGTTCGAGCGGGCGGGCCCCGCGGGCGCGGAAGGTGACCGCGGCGGCACCCGGGGTGACGTCCAACCTGCCGTTGGTGTAGCGGTGTTGCCAGCCCGGCCGGTCGGACCGGGCGGAGCAGGGCAGTCGGGCGGGCTTCCCGGCGGCCAGGCGGCGGCGGACCCGCGCGACGTGCCAGCGGCGGACGAACCCGTCCGTCAGCAGCGGCATCAGCTCGGCGATCAACTCTCCCACGGCGCCTCCTCGGTGGTGTCGGTACCGGGGATTCTGGTCCGGACGCACACGCACGGCGAGCGCCGAAAGTCGCGCGGGCGGTGACGAAAGTCGACGGACCCGCACCAGGGGGGGAGAGGTGCGGGTCCGTCCAATGACCGTCCGGGCCCTGGGGGGAGAGGGCGCTGGGGACGGCCAGTCTGTGGAGTTGTGATGCGGAACCGACGGAGGGTCAGATCCCCATCGGGTGCCAGACCGTCTTCGTCTCCAGGAAGGAGAGTAGCCGGTCGGTACCGGGCGCATCCGTCCAGTCCTGGGCGAACGGGTCCAGCTCCGGACGGACCACCCGCTTCAGGGTATCGGCGGCGGCGGCCTCCAGCGCGGTCGCCGCGCCGGGGCCGTCGGCGGCGACGGCGCCGGTGAGGTCCAGCGCGTTGACGTCCTGGTGCGAGGCCAGGGTGGGGGCGATGTCCGCGGTCCGGCCCGAGATGATGTTGACCACGCCGCCCGGGAGGTCCGAGGTGGCCAGCACCTCGCCCAGCGACAGCGCGGGCAGCGGGGCGTCCGCGGCGGCCGCGACCACGACCGTGTTGCCGGTGGCGATCGCCGGGGCGATCACCGAGACCAGGCCGAGCAGCGAGTGCCCGTACCCGGCCTGCGGGGCGACGATCCCGACCACGCCGGTCGGCTCCGGGGTGGAGAGGTTGAAGTACGGCCCGGCGACCGGGTTGGCGCCGCCCGCGATCTGGGCGACCTTGTCCGTCCAGCCCGCGTACCAGACCCAGCGGTCGATCGCGGCGTCCACCAGCGCGGCGGCCTTCTTCGGGCCGATGCCCTCGGAGACGGCCACCTCGGCGGCGAACTGCTCGCGCCGGCCCTGCAGCATCTCGGCCACCCGGTACAGCACCTGGCCGCGGTTGTACGCGGTGGTGCCGGCCCAGCCCTTGACCGCCGCGCGGGCGGCCAGGACGGCGTCGCGGGTGTCCTTGCGGGTACCCAGCGGGGCGTTGGCGAGCCACTCGCCCTTTGCGTCGGTCACCTCGTACACCCGCCCGCTCTCGGAGCGCGGGAACTTCCCGCCGACGTACAGCTTGTAGGTCTTGAGGACGTCAAGACGCGCGAAGGTCGTGTCAGACATCGAGGTAGGCCTCCAGACCGTGGCGGCCACCCTCGCGGCCGTAACCCGACTCCTTGAAACCGCCGAACGGCGAGGTCGGGTCGAACTTGTTGAAGGTGTTGGCCCAGACCACACCCGCCTTGAGCCGGTTGGCCGTCCAGAGGATGCGCGAGCCCTTCTCCGTCCAGATGCCGGCGGAGAGGCCGTACGGGGTGTTGTTGGCCTTCTGGACCGCCTCGTCGGGGGTGCGGAAGGTCAGCACCGACAGGACCGGGCCGAAGATCTCCTCCTGGGCGATCCGGTGGGCCTGGCTGACGCCGGTGAACAGGGTCGGCCTGAACCAGAAGCCGGTGCCCGGGAGCTCGCACTCCGGCGACCAGCGCTCGGCGCCCTCGGCCTCGCCGGCCGCGGTCAGCTCGGTGATCCGGGCCAGCTGGGCGGCCGAGTTGATCGCGCCGATGTCGGTGTTCTTGTCCAGCGGGTCGCCGACCCGCAGGGTGCCCATCCGGCGCTTGAGGGCGTCCAGCAGCTCGTCCTGGATCGACTCCTGGACCAGCAGGCGGGAGCCGGCGCAGCAGACGTGGCCCTGGTTGAAGAAGATGCCGTTGACGATGCCCTCGACCGCCTGGTCGATCGGCGCGTCGTCGAAGACGATGTTGGCGGCCTTGCCGCCCAGCTCCAGCGACAGCTTCTTGCGGCTGCCGGCCAGCTGCTTGGCGATCGCCCGGCCGACCGGGGTGGAGCCGGTGAAGGCGACCTTGTTGACGTCCGGGTGCGCGGTGAGCGCGGCGCCGGTGCGGCCGTCGCCGGTGACGATGTTGACGACGCCCTTCGGCAGACCGGCCTGGCGGCAGATCTCGGCGAAGCGCAGCGCGGTCAGCGGGGTGGTCTCGGCCGGCTTGAGGACGACGGTGTTGCCGGTCGCCAGGGCGGGTGCGATCTTCCACGCCAGCATCATCAGCGGGAAGTTCCACGGGATGACCTGGCCGGCCACGCCCAGCGGGCGCGGGTTGGCGCCGTAGCCGGCGTAGTCGAGCTTGTCCGCCCAGCCCGCGTAGTAGAAGAACCAGGCGGCGACGGTCGGGATGTCGAAGTCGCGGGTCTCGCGGATCGGCTTGCCGTTGTCCATCGACTCCAGCACGGCCAGCTCGCGGGCGCGCTCCTGGATGATCCGGGCGATCCGGAACAGGTACTTGGCGCGCTCGCTGCCCGGCAGCGCCGACCAGTCGGCGAAGGCCTTGCGGGCGGCGGCGACGGCGCGGTCCACGTCCTCGTCGGTGCCCTGGGCGAACTCGGCGAGCACCTGCTCGGTGGCCGGGTTGACCGTCTTGAGGGCCTCGCTGCCGGAGGAGTCGACGAACTCGCCGCCGATGAAGTGGCCGTACGAGGTCGCGATGTCGCCGGCGGCGGCGGGGGACTCCGGGGCCGGGGCGTAGGTGAAGAGGCCTCCGGCCGGCTGGGCCGCGGGCTCCTCGATGTTCTTCTTCTTGGCCATGGTGATCAGTCCACCGTCACGTAGTCGGGGCCGGAGTAGCGGCCGGTGGCGAGCTTCTGGCGCTGCATCAGCAGGTCGTTGAGCAGGCTGGAGGCGCCGAAGCGGAACCAGTGCGGGCTCAGCCAGTCGTCGCCGAGGGTCTCGTTGACCATCACCAGGTACTTCATGGCGTCCTTGGTGGTCTTGATGCCACCGGCCGGCTTCACGCCGACCTGGACGCCGGTGGCGGCGCGGAAGTCGCGGACCGCCTCCAGCATCAGCAGGGTGACCGGCGGGGTCGCGTTGACGGCGACCTTGCCGGTGGAGGTCTTGATGAAGTCGGCGCCGGCCAGCATCGCCAGCCAGGAGACCCGGCGGACGTTGTCGTAGGTCTGCAGCTCGCCGGTCTCGAAGATCACCTTGAGGTGGGCGTAGCTGCCGTCGGCGCGCTTGCACGCCTCCTTGACGGCGACGATCTCGTTGAAGACGTCGAAGTAGCGGCCGGAGAGGAAGGCGCCCCGGTCGATCACCATGTCGATCTCGTCGGCGCCCGCGGCCACCGCGTCGGCGGTGTCGGCGAGCTTGACCGGGAGGGCGGCGCGGCCGGCCGGGAAGGCGGTGGCCACGGAGGCGACCTGGATGTCGGTGCCCCGCAGGGCGTCCTTCGCGGTGGCGACCATGTCCGGGTAGACACAGATGGCGGCGACGCGCGGGGTGGTCGGGTCGGTCGGGTCGGGGGTCCTGCCCTTGGCGCACAGGGCGCGCACCTTGCCGACCGTGTCCGCGCCCTCGAGCGTGGTCAGGTCGATCATGGAGATCGCCAGGTCGATGGCGCGGGCCTTCGCCGTGGTCTTGATCGAGCGGGTCCCGAGGGACGCGGCGCGGGCTTCGAGGCCGACCTGGTCGACGCCGGGCAGGCCGTGCAGGAAGCGGCGGAGCGAGGCCTCGGACGCCGCAACGTCCGCGAGGCCGCTGCCCGCAACGCCGGGGGCATTGGCTGCAACAGTGGACATAGTCACCAGACCAGCATATCTACGCGCGTAGCCGACCGCTAGAGCGCCCACCTTTCCGGTGGCCTTTCGTGGCCGGACCGAGACCTCGGCCGAACGGGGCCGCCCGGCCGCGGCCCGGCCGCGGCCCGGCCGGGCCCGGGGTGCCGATCGGGGTGCCGACCGGGGTGCGCCCCGGCCGGGGTCGGGGCGCCATTCGTGGCCGGACCGAGACCCGCTGGTGAGGGGTGCATGGGGCAGAATCGACGCCATGACCGAATCCGACGGCAAGCCCCACCAGGGCCCGGCCGCCCCCGACGGGGACCCCGAGTACGCGGACCGCGTGTACCGCTCCGTCCCCGGCGTGATCTCCGGAGTGTTCCTGCTCGCCGTCGCCGCCTGGCTGATCGGCGACGCGGCGGTGACCGGCACCGGCAGGACCCCGTACGTCGCGCTCGCGGCGCTGCCGGTGTTCGCCCTCCCGGTGATCGCCTACACGCTGCGTCCGGCGGTGTTCGCCGACAGTCGGCGCCTGGTGGTCCGCAACCCCTGGCGCACCATCACCGTCCCCTGGGCCTCGGTCGACGCGCTGCGGGCCGGGTACTCGGTCGAGCTGCTGTCCGGCGAGAAGAAGTACCAGGTGTGGGCCGTCCCGGTGTCGCTGCGCCAGCGCAAGCGGGCCAACCGGGCGCTGAGCCGCGGCAACGCCGAGCACGCCTCCCGGACGGGCCTGGGGCTGGGCCTCGCCGCCCGGACCAACCCGGTCGTCCAGGGGTCCTCGGACCCGACCCGGGCCTGGTCCGACCAGGTGACCGACGTCCTCCAGGGGATGGCCGAGCGCAACGGCCGCCGACCCGACGCCGCCGGCCCGGTGGTCGTCCGCTGGTGCTGGTGGGTGATCGTCCCGGCGCTGCTCGGCCTGGTCGCGCTGATCACGGTGATCGCGGTCTGACGACGATCGCACCACGAAGGAGCCCGCCGGAAACGGCGGGCTCCTTCGCGTTGGGGGAGGTGCGGCGAGGGGCGGCGCGGACGTACGGCGAGGGGCGGCGCGGTGGTGCGGCCCGACCGTCGAATGGGTTTTTGTACGGTCGTAAAAACTGTCCGGTCCATCCGCCTTTGGTCCCTTGTCGGTCCATGATCACATAAATAGGCTGGCGCGGGTGTTGTAAAGCTTCCGAAAAGGCACATTCGTGATGACCGTCGCTTGGTGCGTCCAGAGTGACGCCCGTTGACAGTGGGGGAAATGTGACCAGTGGGGAAAGTCTGACAACCGGCGTGGACCGGGTCGTCGTCATCGGTGCCGGGCACATGGGCACCGCCATCATTTCCGGACTCCTGAAGAGAACTCCGGACCTTCCGCTCGAAATCGTGGAGACGGCCGAACCCCGGGCGCGCCTGGTGCACGCGGAATTCGGCCTGGAACCCGTCGTCCGGTACCGCCCGCAGCCCGGCGACGCCGTGGTCCTCGCCATCCAGCCGCAGGCCTTCGAGGGGTTCGCGGCCGACCAGGAGGCGGGGGCGTTCGAGGGGGCCCTGGTCATCTCCGTGATGGCCGGGGTGAGCATCGCGGCCATCACGGCACTGCTGCGCACCGACCGGGTCGTCCGGGCGATTCCCAACACGCCGTCCGAGGTCGCGCAGGGCATGACAGTGCTGTGCCCCGGCGCCACCGTGCCGGTGGCCGACGTGCGGACCGCCGAACGGCTGCTGTCCTCGATCGGCCGGGCCCTCACCGTGCGCGACGAGGCCCTCATCGACGACGCCACCGCGCTCTGCGGCGGTGGACCGGCCTTCGTCGCCCACATCGCCGGGGCGTTCATCGACTTCGCCGTCACCGCCGGGTTCGACCGGGCCCAGGCCCGGTCGATGACCACCCAGGTACTGCGCGGCACCGCGGAACTCCTGGATGCGACCGAGCACTCTCCCGAGGAGCTCTGCCGACAGGTCATGACCCCGGGGGGAACGACCGAACAGGGAATCTTCCATTTCCAGGAGCTGGGGCTGCAAGGCGTGCTCGTGGGGGGTTTGACCCGCTCCGCCGACCGTTCGCGTGAACTGGGCGGAATCGGCCGGTGAATGCGCGTGCCACGGCGGCCGCCGCCCCGGTGAATGCGGTGCGGCCGGGGAACCGGCCGAGAACTCGACCGAGAATTCCATTGGAGGGGGAATCATGCTGGGCGTGATCCGGCAGCACAATCCCGGCGACAGAACCGCGGCGGTGCATTCCGAGGAGCACTACGAGGTGTACTTCGGCCTCGGGCACAGCCTCCGACTCCAGGACCGCCAAGGCGTCTTCAAGGTCAGCCCCGCCGGGCTGAGCCTCGGCGACGTCCTGGTGCGCACCCTCGACCGGTCCGTCCTGGGCGGTTCGGTCCTCGACATGGGCACCGGCAGCGGGGCCCTGGCCCTGCTGATGCGCAGCCTGGGCGCCCGCGACATCGTGGCGACGGACGTGTCGATCCCCGCGTTGAAGACCGCCGCGGAGAACGAGCAGCTCAACTTCGGCGACCGGATCGTCCGGTACGACGCGGGCAGCCTGTTCCAGAGCCCGGCCGCGGACCGCAGGTTCGACCTCGTCGTCTTCAACCCGCCCGGCTGGCGCACCCCGTCCGCGGACTGCCGGCGCGAACTGCGGCAGCAGGGGCTCGCCGACCTCGAACTGTCGGCCATGTTCTCCGGGGAGGAGGTCCTCCTCGGCTTCCTGCGCGACCTCCCGCACCACCTGACCGACACCGGGCGCGCCGTCGTCGGCCTCAACTCCATGACGGGCATCCAGGACGTGCTCCGCCGACTCGGCGGGCCGGCGGGCAGCGCCGGCCCTCTGGAGTTCCGGCTGATCGAGCGGCACAGCTTCCCGCTGTTCCTGTACACCAGGGAGTGGCACGCCTCCAGACAGGTGCTGACCAGGGAGTTCCACCACTGGAAGGAGCACCACGGCGCGGCCTTCAGCATCGCCGGCGACGGGACCCTCTACTGGTCGTACGAGATCGTCGAATGCCGCCTGGCCCGCCGGGGGGAGAGGCGGGCGGATGGGTAGCGTACGCGGCCGGGGCGCTCCGGCGGGCCTGGCCGCGATCGCGGTCGCCAACGTCATCCTCGGCTCGTCCTCGCTGTTCTGGCGGGCCCTGGCGCACGTGCCGCCGGAGACGCTGCTCGGCTACCGCATCCTGGTGTCGCTGGTGACGCTGTGCGGCGCGCTCGCGCTGCTGGGGCGGTTCCGGGCCGCCGCCCGCACGGCCGCCACCCCGAGGCTGGTGCTGGTGCACCTGACCGCGGCGGTGCTGGTCTGCATCAACTGGCTCACGTTCATCTGGGGTTCGATCCACGGGCGGGTCATCGAGACCGGCCTCGGCTACCTCATCGCCCCGGCGGTCACCGTCGTCCTCGGGACGCTGGTGATGGGCGAACCGCTCGGGCGGCTGCGCCGCGTCGCGCTCGGCCTGTGCCTGCTGGGCGTCGTGCTGCTCATCGTGCGCAGCACCGAGCTCGACTGGTGGGTGTACGTCACGATCGGCCTGACGTGGGGGGTGTACACCTTCCTCAAGAAGCTCACCACCGCCGACCCGGTCACCGGGCTGACCCTGGAGACGGCCCTGCTGGCGCTCGGCATCGGGATCGCCGTCCTCACCACGGGCTACTCGCTCGACCCGGGGCCGTCCGCCGGGCACACGGACTTCGTGCTGCTCGCGGTGTGCGGCCTGGTCTCCGTCACACCGCTGTGGCTGATCGCCTTCGGCGCGAAGAAGGTCAGCCTGACCGCGACGGGGTTCATCCAGTACGTGCTGCCGACGACCCAGCTCGTCGTCGCGCTGGTCTGGTACCACCAGCGGCCGTCCGCCAACACGCTGATCTGCTTCGCCGTGGTCTGGCTGTCACTGGTCTCCATCGTCATCGAATCGGCGCTGCGCGTCCGCCGGGCGCGTCCGCAGTCCGGGCCGGTCGCGGCACCGGTCGAGAAGGGGGTACGGCTGTGAGAACGGGCGACGTACTGGTCATCGGCCTGGGGGTGTTCGGCGCGGCGGCGGCCCAGGCACTGGCCGAACGGGGCGCGCGGGTGCTCGCCGTCGACGCCCACGGCCCGACGCACCGCTTCGGGTCCTCGCACGGCGAGACCCGCATCTTCCGGCGGGCCTACTGGGAGGGGACCGACTACCTCCCGCTGCTGGAGCGCGCCCACGAGCGGTGGACGGACCTGGAGGCCGCGTACGGGGACACCCTGCTGATGCGCACCGGCGGGGTCTTCGTCGGGGCCGAGTCCAGCGGCGTGGTGGACCTCAGCCGGCAGACCGCGGAGACCGGCGGCATCGCGCACGAGGTCTGGAACGCCGAGCAGCTCAACGGGCGCTTCCCGTGGTTCGGCGTCGGCGCCGACATGAAGGCGCTGTACGAACCCGGCGCCTACACCGTCCTGGCCAACCGGGCCCGGCTGGCGATGATCGACGAGGCGGTCCGCCGGGGGGCCTCGATCCGCTTCGGCGAGGAGGTGGTGGACCTGCGGTCGGCCGCCAGCGGCGTGACCGTACGGCTGCGCTCCGGCGGGACGCTCTCCTGCGACGCCGTCGTCGTCGCGACCGGCCCCTGGATGAAGGGACCGCTCGCACCGTCCACGGCGCGGCACCTGAGCCCGATGCGGGTCCCGGTCTACTGGTTCCGGGCGGACCCGAAGCTGGGCACCGAGGGCTTCCCGGCCTTCCTGTACGAGAGCGCCGACGGACAGGTCGTCTACGGCGTGCCCGAGTGGGGCGAGGGCGGCCGCGAGGTCAAGATCGGCTTCCACAACCGCCAGCAGACGCCCGGGGACCCGACCGACCTGGCGCGCCGCGAGGTCTCGGCGCAGGAGCGGGAGGAGATGGCCCGGATGGTGGCCCGGATCTTCACCGGCGTCCAGCCGGAGGCACCCCGGGCGCGCTACTGCTACTACACCCTGACCCCGGACGGCAGCTTCATCATCGACCGCTCGCCGGCGGACCCGCGGATCGTCCACACCTCGGCCTGCTCGGGGCACGGGTTCAAGTTCGCCCCCGCGGTGGGCGAGTGCGCGGCCGCCCTGGCGCTGGGCGAGCCCGCGCCGGTCGACCTGGCGCCCTTCGCGGGCGACCGGTTCGGCGCGGGAGCGGCCGGCGACCGCTGACCTCCCCCGGACGCGGGGGGGGGGGGCCCCCGCCCGCCCCCCCCCCACCACTCCCTAGGAGCCCTCCGCATGACCACCTCCGCCCCCGGCGTCGGGGCA